>JACGMN010000139.1 GCA_014061035.1 Candidatus Methanophagales archaeon
CGCTATCAAAGAGATAGCAACTGATATAGAGATACTGGCAGATTATTTTGACTTGCCTGCTGAAGGAGATAAACCGCATAAGATGATGGCTTCGATGGTCAATTCCTACATCCTTCTGACGAGGGAAGGTCTTCTGAACGATACTCTACACGAGAACACTTCTCAGCTCGTAAAGAAGATGGGAGAGATAAGAGGTAGTTTAGGATAAACCTTTTCTTGTAACTACTTAGGTTGCCAGGTTCACGGTTCTGGGTTCACGGAACTTTGAACCTGAGTAGTTAGATACTGCTCTTGCACGCTTTGTCGCCGCAATTACCGCATCCATCATCGCAGCCTTGACACCGCTTGACTCCATAGCATAAAGCCCTCGTATTGTCGTCCCCCCAGGGGATGCAGTCATCTCTTTTATCGAAGATGGTTTATCACCGGCAAGAATCATCTTCGCAGCGCTGAGTGCTGTCCTGGCAGATATCTCGAGCGATAGGGCGCCCGGCAAACCCTCATGCAGCCCCGCATCAGCCATTGCTTCTATAATCACCGCGAAGAACGCGATACCGCTACCACTCAATCCAGTAATAACGTCTATATCACCCTCTTTTACATTATAAACCGTGCCGATAGAACCGAAAATCTCCTTCGCTACTGATTCATCCTCCTCTTCAGCATATTTGCCTGTACACAGCGCCGTTACCGATTCGCCTACATGCGCCCCTATATTAGGCATCACACGAATCACCCTTTTTCCTTCGCCGAGATAGCTCTCGATCATCGACGTTGGCACGCCAGCCGCCACCGATACGAGTATCTTCGCTCCGGTTATTAGCGGTGCGATCTCTTTCACTACGCCTTGCAGATCGTTTGGCTTAACAGCTAGAATTATTACGTCTGATTTCTCTGCTACCTCACCGTTACTATCGCATACGCAGACCGCAGCTACTCGTGATTCGCGTCCTCCGGCACCCTCAAAGTATTTGAGTTCATCTCTCTTTCTTTTTATGTCTGTGTCACTCACAAAGATCTCTTCGTTCAGCCAGCAGCACCTACCCCTGCCATTATCATCTGCGAAAAGCAACCCGCGAAGGATGGATGCCCCTATCTTGCCTATGCCGATGATGCCTATTTTCTTCCTCTTTACAGCGGCGCTCTCGTTCATTTCATTCCTTCAGTGAATTTATAAGTACAACATTGTTGCCGCGAAGTATTACAGAGCCAAGCGATCTCCTCTTTTCGCCTTCCAATATCTCGTTTGCATCACCCAGATGCAGATTCAAATAGTCGTCTACCGATCTCAGCATGCCTTCCAGCACGAACCGTTCCCCTTTCATCTCTACGTGTATCACTCTACCGACCAGACTTTGTATTTTTTTGCTTGGAAACATAGTATATTATATCACCTCGTTATATTTACCCGCTTCTTCTCTCTTCTATTTTACTTCCTTATCCTATTTAAAATAAAATATACAAATACGAATACGGAGAAATATATTGAACCCTGTTATAATTATAATAATAGATACCATCATTCTTGCACTATGGCTGATGTTACCAGCATACATAACGAATATGAGTGCGGTCTTCTTTAGCGGTAAAACACCTATAGATCGCGGTATTTATTATGGGAAGAACAGATTGCTGGGTGATGGTAAGACGTTTGAAGGTCTCGTAAAGGGTATCGCGTGCGGATTCATATCCGGCATCTTTCTGCATCTATTTGTAGCGGAATATTTAAATCTGCATCCTTTTGGATATTCTACTTCCTTATCCTTCTTAGTGACGTTAATTTGCCTAACTGCAGGTGCAATGCTTGGAGACCTGTTTGGTAGTCTCATAAAAAGGAGAGCTGGGCTAAAACCGGGTGCGTCTCTCCCTATAGTTGATCAATTAGACTTCGTGGCTGGTGCCTGGCTACTTTTGTTCCTGTTCGCGAGAGAATGGTTTATCGAGTTTTTCTCATTAGAGATAATCATTACGGTTATTGTCATTACGCCGCCGTTGCATCTGCTTACAAGTTACATCGGGTTTAAAATAGGGAAGAAGGCGGTCCCGTGGTGATAGATAGTGATGGAGATCGCTGGCAGATACGAAGAAATTAAAATCACGGTATGCACTCTTTAAAATTATGTGTAATGCGGAGAAGGCGGAAGAAGGAAAGGATAAAGAAAGAATAAGAATAGCGCAGGTCTCTTGCGGCACAGTCTATGGAAACGTGCAGCACGAGATAGAGAAAGCTGCGAGAGAGGTGGGTGCCGAGATATTTCTGCCTGAAGTTGACCTGGAATATGTAAGAGAGAAGGCGTACGAATTTGGATATGAGATGAAGAACAGCATTGGGTTAAATGTAGCGCTGGCACGTGGATACGCGGTCGCGGAATCTATAACCGATGCAGATACAGATACAGATGCAGAGATAGATGCCGTATTCGTTGCTGGCTGCTACAGATGCCCGCGAGGGGCGATTATCCGGACAGAAATCAGGAAAATTATACAGGCGCGGACAACACTGCCTATTGTTATGTATCCTTTTTCAGAACGCACAAAGGCTGGTGAATTGTTGACAAGAATGGAAGCACTGGTCACGATAGTGAAAAGACGGTGGATATTGGAGCGGCAGGTGCAAGAGGGGCTTACTGCAGGTATTGATTCTGGGTCAACGACTACAAAGGCGGTGATTATGCAGGATAACGAGGTCTTAGGAGCTACATGGTCACCAACGCGTGAGGTGGTAAAGACCGCTGATAAAGTCTTTTCAGATGTTCTTGAGATAGCGAGTGTGAAAAAGAACGAGATAGAAGCTCTCGGAATCACTGGTTACGGTAGACACGCGTTAGGCGAGCGCTTCAAAGCGGATTTGGTGCAAGAAGAACTGACGGTAAACTCAAAGGCAGCTATGTATCTTGCGGGAATAAAGAAAGGAGAAGCAATGATAATTGACATCGGTGGTATGGACAACAAGATAATAACTGCTAACGATGGCATTCCTGACAATTTCACGATGGGTGGAATATGCGCAGGCGCATCAGGAAGATTTTTGGAGATGACAGCTCGTAGATTGGGTGTGGACGTGATCGAGATGGGTAAATTAGCTTTAGAAGGCGATCCGCAGAAAATAGCGACTGATAGCTATTGCATCGTTTTTGGTATTCAGGATCTTGTAGCAGCCTTATCAAGCGGAGCACGGAAGACGGATATTGCGGCTGCTGCCTGCCACTCGGTAGTGGAACAGGTGAAAGAGCAGTTGTTACAGGAGATTGATCTACGACAACCTGCAATAGAGGTTGGTGGTACTGCATTGATCGCAGGAGTGCCGGTAGCGATGAGCGATGAACTGGGATTCAATGTCATCGTGCCGCCGTACCCGCAGTATATCGGTGCCGTGGGAGGAGCACTGCTCTCTTCGTCATTCAGGTAAGCGATATTCTGTATGACTACTGGATATTTATAAATAACGTAAATAATAACGTAAAGGTATATATTTATATGAATATTTATATGAAATGGTTACTTCCAAAGATGAACAAAATTAAGCTTCTTCGCGCCGGTAGGCGGAATCTTCTTTTGCTTTTCCTCATCAGCATCGTTATTGTGGGTGCGGGTATGGGTGCGGGAGCTGGTGCTCTGCTTACACTGAGCAGTGGAGCAGCTCAAGATGACGGGAGAATAATTTACGTAATAAAAATAACCGACATAATTACAGAAGGCACGGCAGTGCACGTAATAGAAGGCTTACGCGAAGCAAATAAGAGAGATGCCGTAGCTATCTTGATTATAATCGATACTCCTGGTGGGATCATTGCTCCGACACTTGAAATAACAAAAGAAATACTGGGTTCTGAGATCCCGGTTATTACATATGTAGCACCAAAAGGTGCAATAGCGGCATCTGCTGGCTCTTTTATCCTTATATCTGGTAACATCGCTGCAATGGCTCCCGGAACGACAACTGGTGCTGCAAAGCCGGTCGTGATAGGTCCGGAAGGGGCGACCGCGGCAGATGAGAAGACTATAAGATTCTTCACCGGGCACATGGAGAGCATCGCTGACGTCCGCGATAGAAACGCGACACAAGCCAAACGCTTTGTTACACATAACGACGTGCTCGGTCCGAGTGCGGCATTAGAACACGGAATAATTGACCTTATTTCAGAGGATAAACACGAGCTTTTAATGACGGTTGATGGTATGAACGTGAGGATAAATGAGGTGAACGTAACGTTGGCGACAAAAGACGTACCATTATATATAATGGAAAGAACAACTCGTTCTATTCTGTTGGACATGCTGGGCAATCCTACAATAGCAACAATTCTTTTAATGGTCGGTATATACGGGCTGATTTTTGGATTTATGTCTGGTGGAACTTATGTACCTGAGACGATCGGTGCAATATGCCTGATTTTAGCACTCTTCGGGCTTGGACTTATCGATGTGAATATCTTTGGCATAATTTTGATAATCATCGCGGTTTTATTATTCATTGCAGAGCTAATTACACCAACCTTCGGGATACTTACTACTGGCGGTGTTATATGCTTGATAATAGGCGCTTTACTATTACCACAAGAGCCTCTTCTCTTTAGCCCAGTATGGCTTAAGAGCTTTTTAATAATAATAATCAGCATTGGAATAGCGTCCGCTGTCTTTTTCCTCTTTGCTATGGGGACAGTATTGAAGTCGAGAAAGCGAAGAGTGAAAATAGGTATTGAATCGTTTATCGGAAAAGTAGGTAAGGCTGAGACCGAGATTGACGAAAAAGAGGGCAAAATAAAAATACGCGGTGAAATCTGGAATGCAATAACTCCTGAAGGAGAAGAGATAATAAATAAGGGCGAAACGGTAGAAATAATAGACTTTGAAGGGTTAACGTTGATCGTTAAACGGAAAGAGCGCGTCAAATGAGTACTGTCCCGTATCCCTATTTGCTATTCGCTATTGTCTATTCGTTATTCGCTATTCTACTCGGAGCGCCGGTATGGTATGGAAACAGGCCTTTCGATAAAGCGATAGAAGAAGTTTACAAACTCGAATTAGACTTTGTAGAGTTCTCACTCGACTATCCCCTGCCCGAATCGATGGATGACCCGGAGCGAGAGTGGCTGAAGAGAGTGTTAGATGAGCATGATTTGAAGATCGGGTTCCACTCTCCACTGGATACAGCCGTGGCGCATCCGAGGGATGAGATTGCTGATGCGAGTAAGCAAATTTTGAGACGCTGCATAGCATTTTCCGCTGAGTTCCTACCACGATCACTGTACTACAATTTTCATCTGCATCCTGGAGTTCCTACGTATAAGCTTGAGGACGTAAGGAATCAGATAAATATAAAAAGTCTAAAAAGATGCGAAGAGATGACAAGAATGGCGGCGGAATCAGGTATAACGGCCTGTGTAGAGAATGATTTAGTTCCTTTTGAATGGTCAGACCTGATACCGGAAGCTCTTTCACTTTTATCGCCGAGGCTGTATTTCACCTTTGACGTCGGACATGCAATAATGGCAGAAGTGCCTAGGGGAGGAGAGAAGAAGAAAGAGGGTTTTTATCGCGAGTATCTTGAGCAGTGGATAGAGAAATGTGGGGATAAAATACTGGTCGTTCATCTGCACGATTGCTCCTTCACCGAGAATGTGAAGCAAGACCATCTCGCCATAGGGGAAGGAGAGCTGGATTTTAACTATGTATTTGACCTTCTGAGATCAACCTCCTGTAAATATCTATTGATAGAGACATTCTGGAAGAATACGGAGAAGAAGAAGGTTGATTATGAAGAATTGAAAAGAAGTGTAGAGTTGTGCAGAAGTTATCTTTGAATGATATGAGACGTATTTTTCACTTACAGGAGAAGACAATTGGCAAAATTGCCGCTGGTGAAGTCGTTGACAGACCGGCATCGGTGGTTAAGGAGTTGATAGAGAATTCCATAGATGCTGGAAGCCGTCACATAACTGTAGAGATAGGTGATGGTGGAAAGGACTATATCAGGATAACAGATGATGGGTGTGGTATAAGTGAAGAAGATGTAGCGGTTGCGTTTGAGAAGCATACGACGAGCAAAATAAACCGGATTGAGGATTTAATCACCTTACAGACGTTAGGATTTCGCGGTGAAGCATTGCCGAGCATAGCTGCAGTCTCCAGGATAGAGCTGAGCACAAGGTATGAGCGTGAAGATTTTGGGACGTATCTGAGAGTAGAAGGAGGAGAGATAAAGGAAAGGAGAAGAATAACCAGAGGGTGGGGCAGTACCATAGAAGTAAAAAGTTTGTTTTACAACCTTCCCGCGAGAATCGGCACATTAAAGTCAAGATCGACTGAATTACGGCAGATCGTGGATATCTGCATAAATTATGCAGTAATCTATCCCGAGATAAAATTCAAGCTCGTTCATGACGAGAACATCATAATAAACACTCTTGGCACGGGCAAAATGCTGGACGCGATTGTCAATACCTATGGAAGTAGCGTTGCGATAGAGCTTATCGCGTTGAAAGAGCCTGCTTATGGTTCTCCACAGGATCATTCTGCCAGCACCCGCATCAGCATTGGTGGCTATATCTCCAAACCGTCTCTATCTTATGGCACAAAAAAACACCTCTTCACATACGTGAATAGAAGGTTTGTCCGGAGCGATCTTATGGTAAAAGCGATAAAGAGGGGGTATTCATCTTTATTACCGAGGCATGGCTATCCCTTCGCTGTCATCTCGCTTTCCATTGATCCCAGCGAGATAAACGTGAATATCCATCCGAAGAAACACGAGATAAGTTTTTACAACGCCAGTGAAGTCTTTTCATATATAGCCAGCGCTGTCTCTACAACGTTACGCCATGCAGATTTAATTCCCGTGGTTGCTCATCGAGGAGAAGGCGAAGAAGTTAGTGCTCTTGATTTCTTTGACAGCAACCGCAAGCACGACCGTAACAGTAACATGGAGAGCGAGAGCGAGAGAAAAGCTGGCGTTAGCCTTCAAACTTCTTTTCAACTACCAGAAGCGACGATGGAAGAGCGATACAGAGAAAAAGCCGGTGGTGAGAGTTGGGATATGGACCTGGACATACGTCCAGCTCCGCTATATCAGGTTCTCGATAGCTACATTATAGCACAGAGCGAAGAGGACGACGTAATCCTAATAGACCAGCACGCTGCGGCTGAACGGATAAACTATGAGAAGTTGATCGAGAAATATGGGGCGCGAATAGATAAGCAAACGCTTTTGAGACCATACATACCTGAACTCAGTCCACATCAATTCTATTTACTCAAGGAGAATGAGGATGTGCTTATAGAGATAGGTTTTGATATAGAGCAATTGAACGATGACAGTTATGTTATACGCGCGATACCTGTCGTTTTTCATGATATGCTCATTGAGGATGAGATAACAGAAGTTTTAATGCGGTTAGTAGAGGAACGGAGTAAAAAAGATGAGCGGCTAAAGGTTCTATTTAGCACTGCCGCGTGTAAAGCAAGTATAAAAGCGGGTGAGAAACAATCTTATGCAGCTATGCGGGAGATCGTGGACGGGTTGAAGACTGCAAAGATACCGTATACATGCCCGCATGGTAGACCGACGATGATAAAGCTGAGCAAGAATGAGATAGAGAAAAGGTTTAAGAGGCGGTGA
>JACGMN010000010.1 GCA_014061035.1 Candidatus Methanophagales archaeon
GGTCTTTCTAAATACGGGTTTATGGTCATCGTTTTCTAACCGTGAACCGCCTGCCTGTGCGTGTCCGCACGCAGACAGGTGAACCCCGGAACTTTGAACCTGTTCACATCTCTCTTACAAATGCAACTCAAGTCTCGGTTGTTGAGACAGTCCGGCTTTGACGAAGGAAATCTGTCATACCTGGATTGACTTTTACACTTGTTATAAACAACATTTTTCTTCTATCACCTCCTTATCTCTTTTATGGATTTGGGTATATTTATATTAATAAAAATCAAACCAGATATTTTCGCACGTGCAATGGCTCTTTGGTTATTATATTTTTAAGACTTATAATGCCTATGAGTTCACCGGCTTCGATCACCGGCAGCCTTCTTATGCCTTCTCAACCAGTAAACTTCTAATGCCAATCCTGCTCTCATTTTCTTCTTTTACCTTCCTTTTTCAAAACAGATATTTTCTTACATGCGCTGACTCGCCTCTCAATATATTTCTAATACCTATTCATCATAACTTTTGCCGCTATCTCATAGTCAACGATTATCCCTCTGGGTTTACCGGCTTTTGTTATCACTACACCCCTATTCGCGAGAGTTTCATGTCCTTCAATATTTCAGCAACTGAAGCTTCTTCGTCTTCCGTGATGGCCGGGAAGCTCATTATCTCCTTAACTTTCATCTCGCATTTTTCACCTCTTCTACTTTTTTCCTTATAGAGTCTTACTATAGTATATAAGGTTAAATTTCTGGTATTATGGCGGAACGGTTTGACGGAGTCGCTGGGATTTGAACCCAGGTCACCGGGTCCGAAGCCCGGTTGGATAGTCCGCTACCACACGACTCCCTGTATGACTCCCTGTATTATTGATAAACGCAAACCTTTAAAAAAGCTCACAGATTTTTTGTCTGCCAGTGCAACCGCTAAACCCCCTAATCCATAAGCTGCGATTAACGGTGTTATCTCTATATCGAAATGTCCCAGGATCACCAAGAAAGCGATGAGATAAATAAAAATGGCGACTACAAAAACAAATACTCCCTTTCATTTTCTCTGTGGACTC
The DNA here is from genome assembly GCA_014061035.1 of Candidatus Methanophagales archaeon. Classification (GTDB taxonomy): domain Archaea; phylum Halobacteriota; class Syntropharchaeia; order Alkanophagales; family Methanospirareceae; genus JACGMN01. Next base: position 1,061 of record JACGMN010000010.1, read on the forward strand.
TGTGGCTATCAACTATTGGCTGAATTTTTACCGCCGTTTAAAAGCATTTCTTCTTGACCGCAAGAGAGCGATTACACTTCCAGCAAGCAGTCCGATAAGGCTGAAGACCACGCCAAATCCTGGTAGCTCTGGCTCCTCAGGCTCCTGCACCTCGCCATAGACTACATCTTCAGCTACATCCACGTCTACGGGCTCTGGCTCTGGTTCTGGCTCAGGCGCATCTATCGGCATCTGCATTGCCTCTGCAGTCTCCGGTTCTTTCTCACCCGCCACAGCAAATAGAGAAGATTCAAATTCGTCTATTTCTATCACGGCTTCAAAATAAACCGAGGCGTTCTCTTCACTGACCTTATATGTTGGAAACGCATTCCATCCTACAACAGCACCGCCACCTGCGCCCACATCTACGCCCACATCTACACTAATACTTTCATTGTATCTCCATAGCGTAACAGTCGAGACGTTAATATTGTTATCACTGAGCCATGATTTCGCTACCCTTAACTCTATCTTACCATCTATTCGTGCACCAGCAGCGTTCTTCACTTTTATATCGAGATAGGTATATACAATATCTGAAGGCGGGGGAGCAGAGATATTTCCTGGCTCTTCTATTCTTTCTGCTACTACCGTTACATTGCTCAGATTTGTATCTGCCTTGAGTGTGATCGATGTAAGAGCAATAGCTTCAAAGAAGATGACTACTTCTTCCAGCGAGGGTGCAGGTGCAGGTGCAGGTGCAACTTCTATAGTAGCTTCACCTTCATTAACATCACCAACACCGTCCTCAGTCTCAATCTCAGTCTCAGTCTCAATAGCAGTAGCGATGAAAAATTCACTGAATATCTCATGGACTATTTCTACAGCGTCCACCACCCTCGGTCCAGGTCGGCTCATTATATCACCCTCAATTATGTAAACCCTGCTGTTCTTCACAGCGTCCACTATTTTCAGCCTTTCGTCATCCACAATCTCTTCATACGCTCCGCTAATGCCGCCCATTCCACTATCGCAGATGATAATCTGTGGATTCTTATCAACAAGCTTCTCGATACTCATGATGAAATATCCGGATCTATCAACCGCGATGTTCTTGCCACCCGCGGTCTCAATTATTGCATCGATGAATGTCCCACTGCCGGCAGTGAAGAAAGATCCGATGTTATAAAACACACGCGGTCGTTGCTCTTCCTCTATCACTATCAGACCAACTTTTTCCTCTATCGCTTCTAATCTCGCTCGTAACGAATCCACGACCGAATAAGCCCTCTCTTCGCAGCCCGCTATTGCGCCTACGACTCTAATATGAGCCAATATCTCATCTATATTCTTAGCATGCGTCCCATAAACCTCGAATCCGAGCTCTATTAACCGGTATATCACCTCAGACGGATTTCCGTGCGCGGCAACAATTAAGTCTGGATCTAAAGCTACTATCTTCTCTAAACTCGGTGTTGAAAACCCGCCTATCGTATCTATTTCCTTTGCTTCCAATGGGTAATTGCAGAATACCGTAACGCCGATGACACTATCGCCGGCACCGGCGGCAAATAATATCTCTGTTGCGCTCGGTGCCAGAGAAACAATTCTTTCCGGTCGCTCTGAAAACCGAATTGTGTAGTCCTCAAGCCCTGGTAAATCTCGAATGTCATTCTCTTCTCCTATTACCAGCGAGATCGTAACGTGCCAGGATGCAGATATGTATTCGTATTCTGCTGTTTCATTCTCGCCGTCTTTTTGCCTTTGTCCTACAACACTGACGGTATAAAGACCGAAATCTTCAAATGTGTGTGATAGGCTCGTACTCTTGCCTTCAAGCCGTTTTACCTCTTCACCATTCACCGACCAGACCCAGAGCCAGTTGTGGGCGAGATCAGAAGTGACGGTAAATTCAATCGCCGTATCTTCACCTATGTATGTATCCACGGAGATATTATCTGATCCATCCTCAGTCGCGCTGTTCCATTGCGTGAGTCCCTCTGCGAGATCGGTATCCAGAGCGGCACCTAGATTGGCACTGGCAATACTGATACTGAGGGGAATAAGAATAGCGAAAGAGAAAAGAAGTACAGATAGGAGAAGCACGAAATACCTGTATCCGTCTTTGCTATTTCTATCTTTTTTGCCCAATTTATTCCATGTGTTTGTTATTCAAGTTTTACTCCAGCCTAATCGCAGGAATCCAACCTTGATGTTCTCTCCCATTCACATCCACGAAGCCTGTACAGTTTATCCAGCCGTTCGCGGTTGGAAGTGCAGGTGTATGGTGAATCTGCGGATAAGAGCCTGTTATTATCTCGAAAGAATATGTCTTGCCCGCTAATAGTATTACTGGCTCATCGAAGGTGATATAACGCCAGTCACCTACAAATCCACCCCATGTCGCAGTTATATTCCATGTTTCGTTCCCAATACGAGCAAATTTTGTATGTCCACCAGTTCCCTCAATTGCGTAGGTGTATAGTCTGGTAGCATGGACTGTATAAGTAGGTCTGATTGTGCCAGTGTGGGTTCCCGCTATGCTTGGGAATGGATTGTCTGGAGCGCCGGTATCGAAGATTGGAACTACCGGTAGAATAGTAACATCAATATTCACAAGATAGGTCGCTTGATCGCGAAGTGGTGCAAAAGTTTCTCCACACCATGGCAGGAAATAGAACCTGAGATTATCGCCATCGACGAGATCATTTCCGCTCAAGCCAGTTGGGGCAAGTTCACCATTAAGCCAGATCGACCATGACCGAGCACCAGGAGCCCAAGGTTCATTCACTATTCCGCCGATACTTTCAATACTGAAAGTACCCCAAACAGGATACCACACATCACTCGCGTTGAAGGATAAGCCGGTTGCATATAGTGCACCCATGCAAGTAGTAGTGTTGATCACATACGTATTGTACGGGGGATTGGATGCAGTAAACACGAAAGTCGTGTCATTGACCAAAATTACTTCCCCTTCCCAGAGAACTTCCGGATCCGGATCTCTAAATGCCAGAACCCCTACATTGTCCATCCCTATAAACAAAGTACCGTTAACAACAGCAGGATGTGACGCTACATTGAAACCGCCGCCAAAACCCTCCGGGGTATAACGCGTATAGCTCCATATTGTATTCCCTGTATCTGCACACAATGCGTATACGGTCCCATCGACTTCCTGAATCCCAAAAAATACCTTCCCATCTGCGACTACTGGGGACGAATCTATCGCACCGCCCATCTCCTCGTTCTTCCATATTAACACACCGGTTCGTGCATCAAAGCAGAAAAAAGTTGTTTCCGCACCAGAGCCACCAATGAATATTCTTCCGTGACTCAAAGCAGGAGAAGCCCAACTCGAAAAATGGGTTCTATTCCAGACTTCCTCACCTGTCGATATATTGACCGCATAGAGTCTGTGCTCTTTTTCCCATACAGGCTGGGTAGTGAAGAAGACCATTCCTTCCTCTACACCGATCGTTGGCGAACCCCGTATCTCTGTTTCAACAGAGAAATTCCATAATATGTTTCGCGTATCTATATCAATGCAATATAGACCGTGCTGTCCATCGGTGGTGTTGCCCGCGAAGAATATTTTCCCATCGTATGCTGCTGGCGATGAATAAACGAATATACTCCCTCCAGTAGAGTGATTCCACAATTCTCTTCCATCAAACGAGAAAGCATGCAGCGTACCAGTTGAGAAACTCAGCACATAAACCGTGTCATTATATATTAGTGGAGATGACGCGACACCCCACCATGCAGGCCTCTCTTCTATCTTTTCACGCCATAAAATCTCGCCGGTCTCTGCATCAATACTGGCTAAATACCCGTTATGCGTCCCTAAAAATAATCTGCCATCCGCTATCGCAGCGGTTGATGCTCCCGAGACACCGGTGTTATTCCAGATCTCTTCGCCCGTCCACTTATTAAGGGCGTAGAGTCCATCCTTTGCAGGAGGATGCCAGGAGAACCAGGTAGATATGAAGACTTTATCGCCATAAACAACCGGTCCTGACTGTATGCAGCCTGATGTCCCGTCATGCGACTGCCATAATAACGTGCCGGTTCTAGGTGCTATTCCCGAGACATTTCCAGTTCTCTGTGGATCGTACTGGAGCATAGGATGATCAGGTACTACGGCTATCGCAGGCGCAGGCACCAAGATCATCAGGGCTATCATCAGGGCTCCCATCATCGCACTAACAATACAAATCTCTGCAAATCTGCATCCGAAAAAAATTCCGCGTCTTCTCATCTTTCTATCTTTTACCTCTTTATGCTAACATATTAGACCTGGCCATATAAATAATTTTGGTTTTGGATAATAGCTGTAAGTCAAACGGATAACATCTGGATGAAGGTACCTGTACCGTAACTACTCAGGTTGCCAGGTTCA
>JACGMN010000070.1 GCA_014061035.1 Candidatus Methanophagales archaeon
AAATGTAGAAATTATCATCAATGCTGTAAATAAAATTGCCGTCAAACCATAAACTTCCATCGCTTTTCTTTTCATCTTCATCTCACCTTCACGCTTTCTCCTTTCTCTTATCTCTAAGACTGGAAGATTCGCGTATAATATTATTCATAGCGAGTATATATAGATACTTTTCGGTCTTAGGTTTTAATCTGTGTCTATAATTTATTTTTCAACGCCGCCCAAACTTCTTGAACATAAACCACAGACCAACTACCACAATGCAGAGGATCATTATTCCAAATACCGCTACGTGTACCCCTTCTTCGACTACGACCCTGAACTCAACCTCTTCATCCTCCGCCTGATCGCTTCCGACCACTAGATCCAACCGGTATTCACCGGCGACTATATCGCCAGGCGGTATCACATCTACATTGAATACTCTTCGCTCACCCGGCAAGATGCTTGTAGCAGTCCTCGGAGTAATATCGACTCTCCATCCTCCCGGCGCACTGACATTGGGGCGAATGTTGGTAAGCGTAACACCTCTACCGTAATTTCTAACAGTAACAACAAAAGATGCTGCATCTCCGGCTGTTATCTCGACTCTGTATCTGTCGAAATCAACGCGTTTACCGACTATGCCACGTATATCTAGCGATAGTTCATCACTGTATAACGTGACAGAAGATTCGATCTCACTTGTAAATTTATATTCGCCAATCTCGACGTCATGCGGTGGAATTACCTCAAGATTGAGATTCTTTTGCTCCCCAAACCTTATAAACACTTCTGTAACCTCCATACCGACATCAGGAATAAGGTACCGTGCATGCCACCCGTGCGGAAGCCCGTCAACGCGTAGCTTATAGGTATCGTCAAACTCACCAAGATTCTCGACCGTAATTTCAAATACCGGGCGTGTACCTGCAGTGATCGTCTTTGACGGCGTCCCTACTCTAATTTCAGCAGCGAAGGGCTCACGCTCGAGCGATATGATACCAAGGTCTCTCTCTCTGCCCACTCGTATCCTGACATCTCTTTCCCATCTGATCTCATATCCTACCTTCTCGACCATTATATCATAAGTACCTTCCGCCAGGTCCATACTGATAACACCTCCCGCAGTCGTCATCATCTGATCTGCCAGTTTACCGTCTATGTCTATATACGCACTCACGGTTGCACCACGTACCTTATCACCTTCTTTATTGACCACAGTAAGCTCAAGTGTTCCGGGTTCATCTGCACGTGTCTCGGTGATCATAACGAAGAGTGTAATGCGCGCATCCCTGAAATTGACCCTTATACGATGCTCGCCCACCGCCGCATCACCAGTCGTCTCAGCTATCAGAGTGACCATTTCACGCCCACCAGGCGGGATCGATATCCTGTGAATATTCCTTCCACCTGCCTCAAATCGTATATCCCACTCTTCCGCTTCACCAAACGGACTATAACGAATACGACCGTCTATACTTGTCGCACCCATATTCGTAATCGTAAGCGGGAATGTAGCAGTATCACCTGCTTTGATCATCTCGCCCGGGAAAGTGGATGAAATCACGACTGTTTTTTCTGCTCCCCACGCCTCTGCAAGCGGTAAAGTAGTAGCAGTGCATACCGTGAGTGTGAAGAGTACTAAGACTAAGACTAAGACTATAGATAAATTTAGGCGAACGAAGTGATCCGTATATGTTGCGTTAGGCGATGTCGCGGGACTCATTCATCTACTCCTTTAATATAAACAATATAGTGGCATAAGTACTTTTTGCTTATACACGTCACGCCTTCCACTCCCAATTACATATATCATTTGCACAAATTACACCAGAGATCACGACTGCCTCTATTCCTCCACCCGGGAATGTTGATGCGCCTACTAAATACAACCCTTTTACCGGCGTTTTGAAATATGGCCTTTCTGCTCCAACTGATTGGTCAAAAACATATATCGCTCCCTCAGGTATTGAGGTATACCGTTCAAAGGTCTTCGGTGTAGCAACATCTTGAACACTGATCTTTTGGCGTAGATCCGGCAAAACTTTCTCTACTTTTTCAAGCAGTTCCTGCGCCAGGTTACTCTTCTTTTGCAGGTACT
>JACGMN010000088.1 GCA_014061035.1 Candidatus Methanophagales archaeon
AACCGTGAACCGTGAACCGTGAACCTGGCAACCTGAGTAGTTACGATTTCTTCTTATCCAAAAAAGCTCTCACCCGTTCTTGCGCGTCCTTTGTCTTCAGTGCTGCTTCAAAGCATTCTGCTTCGTACTGCAAGGCATGCTTCAGGTCCATTTCTATACCTCTATTCACTGCATTCTTGAGTATTCCGAGTGTAACAGGACTTTGTGCGAGTAGTTTTTTGATAAGTCCGGTAACTGTACGGTCCAGCTCATCCACAGGGACAGCTTTATTTACAAGTTTCCACCGCAGTGCTTCAGCTGCATCTATCTGTTCACCGGTCATAAGCATTTCCATCGCTTTTGTCTTCCCTATCAATCTCGGCAGTCGCTGGGTACCGCCGCCGCCCGGAATAAGTGCGAGGTTGACTTCAGGTAGGCCGAATATGGAGTTATCAGAGGTAATACGAAGATCGCATGCCAGTGCAAGTTCTAACCCGCAACCTAAGCAGAACCCGTTTATCTTTGCTATCACTGGCTTTTGCATTCTCTCAATTAAAGTCAATATACTCTGAACAGACCGTACCAACTCACGGGCTTCTTCTGGTCTCTTAATCTTATCACTTATCTCGCCTATGTCCGCACCTGTAGAGAACGCCTTCTCTCCGGCGCCTGTTATCACCAATACACGAATATCGGCATCTGCTTCTGCATCCTCTAATGCCGTGCGAAGTTCATTCAATAATGCGGTATTTAACGCGTTCCACGATTCCGGTCTGTTAAACGTTATCGTTGCAACCTGTTCTTGTTCTTGTTCCTGCTTCTCATAGACTATGTATTCGTACCTGTACCCGCTATCTATGCTCATAGAACCCTTTTCCCGCTTTCCGCCCGGTCCAGCCAGCCCGTATCATCTGCGTCATAAGAAGTGCAGGTTTGAACCGTTCGCTCCCAGTCTCGTTATACATTGCATTGAGAACCGCAGCCACGATATCTATCCCGATCAAGTCCAGAAGTTGAAACGGTCCCATAGGCCAGTTAAAGCATAATTTCGCGATCTTATCAATGTCTTCAACCGACGCGACTCCTTCCTCGTGCATCCTCACCGCTTCGTTCATCACAAGGCAGATCATTCGGCTCACCACGAACCCCGGGGAATCTTTGACTTCAATTGGCTCTTTGCCCAACGACCTCACGAACTTATTTGTCATCTGTACCGTATCCACGGAGGTCATTAACGACTTTATTATCTCTACACCGCGCACGAGCAGCGGCGGATTCATGAAATGTGTCCCGATTACCTTATCTGGTCTTTCTGTTACCGTGGCTAAGGTGATAATAGGAAAGGTGGAGGTGTTACTTGCGAGAATAGTATGATCTGGACATATTCTATCCAAATCTCTGAATAGCTTCTTTTTCAACTCTAAATCTTCGTATACCGCTTCTATGACAAAGTCTGCATTACCTGCACTCTCTTCCAAGTTCATAGTTGCACCTGCGCGGATCGTCTTCAGAATGCTATCTACCTCTTCTTGCCGTATCTCTCCTCTCTTCACGAATACCGAGAGGCTACTCTGTATATTTTTCAACCCTCGTTCCAGGGATTCCTTACTCCGGCCGACAATCGAGGTCTCGTGGCGCGCATGAGCACATAGTTGCGCTATTCCATTTCCCATCACTCCTATTCCCACAACACAGACTCTCATTTTTTCGCTCCTTTCCTCTCCTTTATCTTTGTGTATAAAGTATAAAGTATAACTTCTACCTATTTAGACGCAGATTTACGCAGATTTACGCAGAAAATTAAATCCTGATTATCTACGTTCATCTGCGTCCGAGTATCAAAATTTATTTTTTCTTGTTGAATATTTCAGACTAAATACCGGGCATGTGCTGGGCCCTGCAGAGAACTTATCGCCTTTATACACGTACCCGCCGCTCAGTTTCACCTGCTTACCCAACAATTCCTGTGTGGCACGTTCAGTATCGTAATTCAGCCGCCCTATAACCCCGGGCCCTTCTTTCGTCCTTATCAGGCACGGGATATACGGTGCATCCTCTTCAAATCCCTCGGGTGGCACACGGATCACCGTAAACGTCATCAACTCGCCTTCCCCACTCAATTCAATCTGTTCAAGATTCCTGCTACTGCACCATTGGCAGACCGGCATTGGATGACACGTTATCTT
>JACGMN010000102.1 GCA_014061035.1 Candidatus Methanophagales archaeon
TGACTCTTTTGTCCTTTTCCTCAGTGGTGATAAGAGGAGGTGTATGGATAACTCTACGGACCTCGGTCTCGGCCGCATGACCTGCTTCTGCGGTATTTGTTATGGTTATCGTGAGAATCGCTATATCACCAGGCATCAGTATCTCCGGATATATCTGATAATCGGTGATGATGACCGTTGGATTCTCGACTGATGCGGATACGGCGGAGATGGAGATGCTGCATACTGCGAGAAGGAGGAGAGTTGCGGATTAATCTGCGTCCATAATGTATTGTTTCTGTTTTTATTGTTTCTGTTTTCTTATGGAATTCCGGTTCGCTACCGGCTCAGCGCTCTGAAAACCACCGGATCGTATCTCTAAGTCCTTCTTCTATCGTATACGCTGGCATGTACCCGATCTTCTCTGCCTTGCTTATATCTGCCAGAGAGTGTCGGACATCTCCGGGTCGTGGTTCTGCATAGATAGGCATCACCGCGTCCTTCCAGATAATCCTAACCAGCCGGTTCAGGCTTATGCTCTTACCGCTTGCTATGTTGCAGACGCCTACCGACCGCGAATTACTCGCCAGGATGTTTGCCCTCACCACGTCCATTACATAGACAAAGTCCCGTGTCTGCTCTCCGTCACCGTATATTATAGGCAGCTCGCCCTTCAGAAGAGCTGAGATGAACCGCGGTATCACTGCAGCATACTCCGAGTTCGGATCCTGCCTCGGTCCGTAGGTATTGAAGTACCTGAGCGCGATGTTCTTCATCCCGTAAAGCTCGTTGAATACAGAGCAGAAGCGTTCCCCCGCCAGCTTAGATACCGCGTATGGCGACTTCGGATCAGGACACATATCTTCGCTTTTCGGCAGTTGATCTGAATCCCCATATATCGCCGATGACGAGGCATAGACGATACGGTCAATCCCTGCGTCTCTTGCCGCGACCAGAACGTTGAGCGTACCCTCGATGCCGATCCTGCTCGTCCCGATAGGGTCTTCGACACTCTTCGGCACCGATGCCACGGCAGCCTGGTGGAAGACACATTCCGCACCCGCGAAAGCATCCCTGAGAAGTTCGATATCGGTGACGCTCCCGCGTACGAACTTGACGTCCAGACCTGCGAGATTCTCTATCTTCCCACTGGACAGATCGTCAATTACCACGACCTCGTTCTCTGTAGCAAGAGCACCGGCAAGGTTCGACCCGATGAAGCCAGCACCTCCCGTTATCACAAACTTACCCCCCGTATCGATCATAATCTAATTTAAAACCTTGAACCCTGAACCTTGAACCTTGAACCTTGAACCTTGAACCTTGAACTCTGAACCCGGAACCTAGTTCCGGTTTATCTTACTGTATTTTTTAATCACCTTATTAAATACCTTTTCCTGATCAGACTTCGTCATCGAGTAAGTATCATCAAAATTCATCTTCTCCAGTTCTTTTATAATAAGACGTATCTGTACCTTTGTAATCGCCATTTTCGCAAGTATATTCGTGTAATAGCCCAGCGGTTTCGCCTTATCGGCCGATATATTTTTGACCGCGCCGCAGTGAATGCAATATGAATGCGGCATTAACCCTCTCCCTCTACCCGCAATCTCGTACGGCAACCATACCTTTTCAGCTGCACTGCAGCTCTTATGTTCGCAACGAGCCGTACTATCCAGATATTTCTTCAGTAATTGTGATTCTATATACTGCTCGCTTCTTGATTCCGAGGCCATCTTTTTCTTACCTCTTAATCTTCTCTCTTACCCCACATAGAATATAGAATAAGTTACCATTTTTTAATTGTTTCTATATAAAAATTTAAAACCGAAAAGAGAAATAATGTCAGCACCAGTACCAGTACCAGTACCAGCACCTGTCTATCTCGAGACGTATAAAAGTGGCGAGCTTGAAGAACGGATAATGAAGCTCATGGCTATATTAAACAAGTGCAACCTCTGTCCACGAGCATGTGGCGTCAACAGAAACAAAGGCGAGATAGGGTATTGCAAATCAAGCAGCGATCTGGTGGTCTCCAGCGTGCAACCGCATTTTGGAGAAGAGGACGTATTAGTAGGGACGCATGGCTCCGGGACGATATTTTTTACTAACTGCAGCTTGGGCTGTGTATATTGTCAGAACTATGACATAAGCCAGTTAGGACATGGGCAAAGGATGACCGAGGAAGAACTGGCGCTGAAGATGCTCGATCTGCAGAAAAAACGTTGTCATAATATAAATCTCGTTACGCCAACACATTTCACGCCACAAATAGTAAAAGCGCTGAAAATAGCAGTTGAAAACGGGCTCCATATACCGATCGTTTATAATTCCAGCGGATATGAATCGAGAAATATCATAGCGCTCCTCGATGGTATCGTGGACATTTATATGCCGGACATAAAATGCAGTGATCCTGGAAATGCGAAGCGATATCATAATGCACCCGATTACTTTTCAGTCTGTAAAGATGCGGTGAAGGAGATGCACCGTCAGGTTGGTGATTTGACTATAGATAATTTAGGGATAGCGGTGAGCGGGTTGCTGATACGGCATCTAGTACTCCCGGGCGGAGTAGCAGACGCGGTAGATATTTTTGAGTTCATCGCGAGAGAGATATCAGAAGAATCATACGTGAATATAATGGCGCAATACAGACCTATGTACAGAGCATACGAATATAAGGAACTGAATAGAGGAGTAAAAATGAGCGAGTACCGGGAAGTTATCACTACTGCGAAGAGATTTGGGTTGCACAGAGGGTTTAGATTTATATAATTATTAACCTGATTGTTGTAAGAGAAATGAGAGATATAAAAAAGTTGTTCAAAAGAACAGATACGAAGATGAAGATCGATAGGCTACTGACGGTTATCCTGATTATTTCAATCGTGATCTCAATCTCTATGCTCCTTTACGTAATAATAATGCCAAAAGAAGGAGAGAGGTTCACCGTATTTTATCTCCTCGGTCCTGGAGGGATGGCAGCAGATTTTCCGAGCGATCTAAAACTGGGCGAACAAGGGGAAGTGATAATAGGGATTGAGAATCGTGAACATGCCAACGTATCCTATCATTTGAAAGTAAAACTTGACCGAGAAATTCTTGTAGAAAAGAGCGTTGATCTGGTGCATAATGAGATATGGGAGAGTCTTTTTATCTTTAGAGCAACAAGATTAGGTGAAGATCAGAAATTATTGTTCCTACTATACAAGGAAGGAGTACCAGAGGTACATCGATCGCTTCATCTATGGGTCGATGTCCGGGCAAGAAAAAATAAATTTTGATAATTTGAGGAAATAGTTTTCTGCGTAAATCTGCGTCTAAATAAGTTGAAATTCTAAATAAGTTGAAATTATACTTTATACACAAAGATAATACACAAAGATAAATATCAGAGAGAGAATATCAGAGAGTGATAAGATGCATAGCACGAGTAAATCTCAGGGAAGTTCAGGCAGTTCACACTCACAGGTGCTATCTCCGGGACGCGCAGATATACACAGTCATACCCACTATTCTGGCTTCAACAAGGTATTCTTTGTACCCTTTCCTGAGTCGGTCACACCGCCAGATAAAATGGTGGATGCGGCAGTGAAGAAGGGTTTAGACGTTCTTTGCGTGACAGATCACAACGAAATAGAGGGTGCTTTTCGGGCGCAGCGATATGCCATAGAGAATAGATTACCGGTTGATGTTGTAGCTGGTGAAGAAATCAGAACTGCGGATGGCGAAGTTATCGGGCTTTTTTTACAGGAATGTATTCCAGAATGCCTTTCCGCGGAAGAAACCATAGACCTCATCCATGACCAGGGCGGTCTGGCAGTGGCGCCGCATCCATTTAGCTACCGCTGTCATAGCCTTGGTACGAAGATTGGCGAGCTCCGTCTGGATGGCGTAGAAGTCTTGAATGGTGCCCACCGGGACAGATATGTGAACCGGTTAGCAGAGAATATCGCAAGTTTGACTCGCATGGCGCGTACCGGAGGTAGTGATACCCACTCGCCAAGGATGCTGGGCGATACCTTTACAGAATTTCCCGGGAGATCGGCTGATGATCTATATCGGGCAATCAAGCGCAGTGAGACGACGCCGGGCGGTAAACATGCTCCCCTGGGAGACTGGATCCTATGGTCTATGGAGATCGCACATGGAGTTGGTAAGAGGTTAATCGCATCCTTTAAAGAGAAAGAGCTTAGGTCGGGCTTGGGCTCTAACTCTTACTCTGACGATCCCTTAGTGAGGATAGATATGATGCGCCGCCATAATAGAGTCATCGCAATGGGCGGCTGTATTGTTTTTCTTCTCACTCCCCTTCCCCTGGTCTGTGGCGTTGTAGGTGAGGTTTGGATTCGCAGGGAAGGATATAGGAAATGGGAAGAATTTAAACCATAAATCTTTTTATACTACAAATTATATTGCTAAATAGGATAGAATAGATAGGAGGTGATTGTGATGTGCAGCGTTGGTGGTGGTGACTTCTGCCTTGATGTGGAGGAGTTAGAACTTGAGCGATACAGGTGCAATGACTGTGGTAATACGTTTGACGCTATAGGTAAGAAAGTTGTCTGCCCGTCATGTCCGTCAGAGAATGTCGTAAAAATATAGTCAGAGAACAGAAGTCAGAGGTCAGAATTCTATTTTCTAAATTCTATTTTCTAAATACAAAGTCTTTTTTCTCACACTTCGCCCATGCAAGACTTTTGAGTTCTACACCTTCTTCTACTGCTAGAATCTCAGCATCATTGAATTCCGCAGTGGCACAGAGGAGATCTTGCTCTGGATGTGTGCCCGGTGTAATATCGCAGTTAAGCACGATTCTCTCGCCTGCCGCTACAACGATCTTAAGCCGTGCAGATGCCGGATGGTTCTTTGGCAGCACGATTAGCGGCGAGTTTACTTCTCTGATCATATAGAGCACGCATCGTAACCCATTTACTATTTGTTCGTCAATGCCAAACCCTGAAGCTACAATCACCGCTTCTGGTCCAAGTGCCAATACAATCTCCCTATCTGGAGTCTCAACGAGAAACTGCCTCCTGCTCCTTACCTTAACCATCGCTAAGGTACCGCTATTCCCATGCACCAGCAGCATCTCGTTCCCGTCTAACGAGATCCTAATATATTTATATTTGTATCTGCCTATACCTATTAACTCTGTAGCAAAGGGTCGAGATATTTCCGGTATTCCTCGACCCCCACCGGCCGGCATGACCAGTACTTAATCACTTCGCCATTGTAGATGATTGCGATCAATGGAAGCAGGTTTTCACATTCGCCATGCTGCTGTATAATATGATAAAGAGCTCCTTCCGGCGTGCTATCAAAGACATCAATAAAACCGATTCTATCACTATATAGCTGCCGTAACTCCTCGATATTAGGCTTATCCCGCTCGCATATCATACATACATACTCACTACAAGGGTCTCGTCTTATACTCAACACAACAGGCAGTTTGAATTCCAGTATCTTTGAAACAACTCGATCTATACCTTTGTATTTTCCCTGGATATACTGCTCAATCGCCGCTTTATGCTCCTCACGAACCTGCTCGATGCTTATTTCATATTTCTTTGCAAACAACCGCTCTACTTTCTCCGTGAAGCCTGCTTTGTGATTTAAGACGAGGTCTTTTAGATGCATTGTTTTACGTTATATTTATCCTCAAATACTTTAATATTTCAGGACTGGACTAACAGTAGATATCAACTAAAAACATGTTTTCTTTAGCCAAGATTGAGATCGCGCAGTTCCTGAAGCCCTATGTGAAGGACGCAATAGAGTTTCCGGATATCGAGACATTGTCTGCACTTCTCGAGATCAAGAGAACCGATGCAGAGAAGATAGTGGTAAAAAATAAAGAGGAATTAGCGGGTTATAAAGTTAGGGACGTCATCTGCACCAAAGAAGCAAGGGAATTGAAGAGAGAGATATTGAAGATACTCGCGTCCTATACGATGACAAAAAATGGCAAGGAATTCGCTCTTACACTCACACCTATCCTTGAGATAGAGGAACTGCAAAAGCGATTTGAGGACGTTCGCGAGACCGGAAGATTGATAGCGATACTGGGCAATGAGAAAATAGATCGTGTGCGTAAGATAATCTCTGAAGCCGCGATAGAAGAGAAGACCCGTAGTTATAGCTATCGGAGATCACCACCGCCCATCATTGCTACTCGTCAAACCGGGTTAGAGTTAGAAGCAGAGATAAATGAACAGTATGGCGATTTTGTGCATGTAGCTATTGTTGAGACCGCGGGTAAAGCAGAAGAACTATCGCAAAAAGGAACTATCATCTTGTTGCTAAGCGGAGAAGGTGAAGGCGAAGATGCTGCGGTTGGAGGCGTCTTTGATGAGCCAGGGATCATAACCATAACACGTGACGATCTCTCAGACGTATGCGTGGTTTATCCAGAATTCGTCGTCAATTCGTTCGCGGTTAAGAAGAAGGCAATCTTAGCGGTAATACGGCTCTTGACCGAGTTCAAAGAGCTTAAAGATTCTTTTCTTTTCTTTTCAATAGTCCTACCGCCGCGGTAGAAGATTTAGAAGCTATTGTGACGCTTATAGACGAGATAGCGGCAGTGAGAAGCGCGGGTACTGGTACTGGTACTGGTACTGGTACCGGTATCGGTGAGACCAACTTCGATGAAGTGATTTACCGGTGGGAAGCGTCGCTCAATAAGGAAGCAAATAGGATCATGAGGAGCAGAAGCGGTGGCGGTGCAGAGGAGTTTAAAGCTTATTTAGATGAAGTCGTAATGAACGTCACAGATGAATTGATGCTAACGAGCGAAGATAAAGAGCTCCTGCGGGAAAGCGCATACGAGAACCTGGAGCGTGGACCGCCGTTTGAATTTTCACGTGCAAAGACGGAACTACTGCGAGAACGGTATGAGCGGAAGATGCGCGAGCGCGAGTATTACCGGTTAAGAGACTGTGCAAAGCAACTGGAACAGAAGAGGGAAGCTGTGAGCATCGCCATCAAGCAGCTATTCTATTTTGATCTAATGCTTGCGGTCTCGCAGTTCAGCCATGACTTCGAGTTGACTATACCGGAAATAATCGAAGGAGGCTTGAGCGTGATCAACGGCAGGAACATATTTTTGGCCGATGAAGAGCTCAGAGGCGGTGGTGGGGAGTATACGCATCTCGTTCCAGTCTCTTATTCTGTTGGCGAGACGAATTCAGGCATCTTTGGCGCTACGTCGCATCCGGTAAGTATCCTCACCGGGGCGAATAGCGGTGGCAAAACCTCTCTGATGATCATGCTTGCAACCTCGATCATCCTCACGGGGCTTGGTCTGCCAGTGCCTGCGGAACGGGCAGAGATGGCTTTACTACCACTGTATCTCTACCGGCGGAAGATGGTAAAGAAAACAGGCTCGTTTGAATATTCAATCCGGGCATTAAGCCGGATATTTATGCGCGAAGGCGCTAAGCTCGTCTTAATAGACGAATTAGAAGCTCTTACCGAGCCAGGTGCAATGGGACGGATAATGGCTTCTGTCATAAACAACCTGCTGGACGATACGCGGGCAGTGATAATAACGCATTTAATCCACGAATTATTGCCGCATATCAGTCTGAAGAAGGTGCGAGTAGATGGTATAGAGTCCAAGGGCCTGGATGCCGCAGGAAATATTATCGTTGACCGAGAGCCGATCTTCAACCATATCGGATCGAGCACACCAGAGTTAGTGATAACGAAGCTTCTGGGACGTGTCCGGAAAAAGGAGCTGAGAACGGTCTATGAAGAGATATTGACGGTACTGGAGAAGGAAAGAGAAGGGTGGAACTGAGATACACGATGAATACGGAGACGAGACTATTTGTGAGTAACAAATTTAAGGAATATTACAGGCATGAGAGTTCAACTATCCAGGTACCCGCGGATTCATCGCAGCGTGAGTGGGGTTTTGTACTATTTGACAAGTATTTCCCGGCGAAATTTGTGATGCGGCGGCATATCGCGTTTACCGCAGAGGATAGGTTAATCAGTTATCTCAGAGAGAATGCTCCGGCGCATGCATATTACTCCACTGCTCTTTACGAATACCCGGCAGCGGAGATGAGAAAAAAGGGCTGGCTTGGTGCTGACCTGATCTTTGATCTCGATGCAGACCATATCGTGAGTGAAGCAGAGCTCCCGCAGTATTCATATCAGGAGTTATTGCAGCTCGTGAAAGTAGAGACGCTGAAACTGATTGAGTTCTTGATCGATGATTTTGGATTTGCTGAGGAGGATATAAAGCTGGCATTCTCGGGCTCCAGAGGGTACCATATACATATAAATACGGAAGAGGTGCGCGGGCTTGGAAGCCGCGAGCGAAGGGAGATTGTTGATTATGTTATGGCAACCGGGCTCGATATGGATAGCTTTTTAGTCCCTGTTACTGTTACAGATTTGAAGAAGGGGGGACACGGTAGCGAAAAGCCAAAAAAAGGTGATTTGAGATTCATAACAGAGGGTTGGGGTAAGCGATTCCGCAGCGGGTGGATCGAGTTCTTCCATGAGATAGCGAAGCTGGAGGAGAAGGAGGCTATCAAGCTGATAAGAAAAAGAGATGCTGGAAAGACGACAAGGAAGAAGGCATTGGAGTATATAAGAATTGCAAAGGATGAGACAGTGATGAGAAGAATAGAGAGCGGTCAAATCCCGCAGTTCTTCAAGCCTATATGGGATGGAATGACAAAAGCAGTAACAAAAAATGTCCGTGTAAAATCTGCTGACAGAATAGATGAATCTGTCACCACGGACATAAAACGGCTTATACGGCTGCCGGGCTCACTCCATGGCAAATCGAGTCTGAAGGCACAACCGTTGACAATCGGCTCCTTTAAAGCATTCGATCCGTTAGCAGATGCTGTTGTATTCGGCGATTCACCGGTTGAAATAAGCGTTCTTCGCGACTCTGCGATAAAGCTGAAAGGAGAGAGCTATAAGGTGAAAGAAGGCGAAATTGCATCGGTGCCTGAGCATGCAGCACTTTATTTTATCTGCCGTGGTGCAGCAGAAAAGTTGAATTGATACAAGTTAAATTGATACAAATATTCTTAGCTGCCAGGGACAGGATAGGATAGGATAGGACAGGACAGGACAGAAGAGATGAGAGGGAAGAAAGTAGCAATAGGAGGCACGTTTGACCCGCTCCATGATGGGCATAAGAGATTATTGCAGAAAGCATTCGAGCTGAGCGAAGGTTGTGGTAGTGGTAGTGGTAGTGGTGGAGAAATAGTCATAGGCGTGACGTCAGATAGGATGGCACGAGCGAGCAAAAAGAGAGATGTTTTGCATTATGAAGCAAGGGTAGAGAAGATCAAACGATATATGTATGAGCGATATGGGAACAGGATAAAATTGGGGATAGTGGAGTTAAATAACCGCTATGGCAGCACTTTAGATGACGAGTTCGATTATATAGTCATATCGCCAGAGACGTATCGCGTAGCGTTGAAGATAAATGAACTCAGAATAGCGCGTGGGAAGAAGCCAATAAAGATCGTAAAAGTGGCATATATGACTGCGGTAGACGGAAAGATAATCTCGTCTACGAGGATAAACGCGGGTAAGATAGACGAGAACGGGTTTTTACTTGGTTCTAAAATCTGAGATTAGAAATTTGAAAGTGTGTGAAAAACTCTGGAGGTAAATCTGTGATGTCTCAACTAACCTTATATGGTGAAAAAATAGAAGCATATTCAAATAACAATGCAAATAAAATAGGAGATAATGATAAGGCTTTTCATAATTGGTATAGGTTTGTATTATCTTTTCCCCCACATCTTGTCAGGAAATATATTAAACAGTTCGGTTTAGACAAAGAATGTACAATCCTCGATCCTTTTTGTGGTACAGGAACAACTATCATTGAAGCAAAACTTAATGGAATCAGAGGAATTGGGATAGAATCTAATCCAATGTCTTATTTTGCTAGTAAAGTAAAAACAGATTGGGGTATTGATTGGAAAGAGTTACAAGAAAAATCATTTGAAATTGCAGATAATGCAAGAGATAGGATTAAAGAGGATAAGGACCGTGAATTACAGTCTCTTCCTGAAGAGCAACAGCGCCTATTAATAGTTAATTCAATTAGCCCTCTTCCCCTACATAAATCCTTAATCATATTCTCAGAAATTCGAAGAGATAATGATTGTTGCGTGAATCATCAGTTACTATCATTTGCATCAGCAACAGTAAAATACGCAAGCAATCTTCGCTTTGGACCTGAAGTAGGTGTTTTTAAAGAAAAGAAGATTGATGTGGATATTGTTACTTCATGGCTTAAAGAAATCAAAGTAATGGTTAACGATTTAAAGAACTGTGATAATTGTAAATTGTGATAATTGTAAATTGCCTGGATCGAGAATAATTCACGCAGATTCTAGAGATATTCAAAATGTTTTATCTAAAGAATCCGTAGACGCGGTTTTTACCTCCCCGCCTTATCCCAATGAAAAAGACTATACACGCACAACTCGCTTAGAATCAGTTTTATTGGGTTTTATAAAAAACAACGATGACCTTAGAGACATAAAAAAAGGATTATTAAGATCCAACACAAGAAACGTGTATAAAGGTGATCGTGATGATGAATTTATTTCCAATAATCCTGAAATCATAAAAATCGCCGATGAAATCGAAAAAAGAAGGATAAGTATGGGAAAAACATCCGGCTTTGAAAAAACGTACCGTACCATAAAGTAACTAAGTTATATTTTGGTGGTATTGCTCGACATTTGGAAAATCAAAAAATAGTATTAAAAAAAGGAGCGATGTTGGGTTATGTTGTTGGAGATCAAGCATCCTATCTTCAAGTTTATATACCTACTGGAAAATTGATCGCAGATATCGCTACAAATATGGGTTATGAATTAATTAGGATAGACCATTTTCGCACTCGGTATGCAACAGTAACAAGGAGAGATATGAACGAAGAAATTGTATTACTAAGATGGATGGGATGAAAAATGAATAGTTCAAGCAACCGATATAGCAGATTAATAGAGAATGTATTCTTTAAAAAATATAAAAAAGGAGATAAAGAAGTCATTTTTGTTAGAGATAATTTAATAAAAGCTGCAAAAGAATTAGACATGAAATTGCCAAAAAACCTTGGAGATGTGATTTATAGCTTTAGATATCGTGCATCATTACCGGAATCTATTGTATCTCTTGCACCCAAAAAAATAGAATGGGTAATACGACCAGCTGGTCGATCAAAATATAGGTTTTCCCTTTCAAGCAATCCAAAAATAGCACCTAATCAAATGCTTGCAGAGACAAAAATACCAGATGCAACACCAGGAATTATACAGAAATATGCATTGAATGATGAGCAGGGTTTACTTGCCAAGCTCCGATATAATCGATTGATAGACATTTTCACCGGAATAACATGTTTTTCATTACAAAACCATTTAAGAACTACAGTTCCAG
>JACGMN010000131.1 GCA_014061035.1 Candidatus Methanophagales archaeon
TGAGCGCGGGATAATAACGAAGGAGCATACCGATGGTCTTGCGTTCGTATGGGGAGACGTTCAGGTATATTTAAATGCGATAAATAAGATCGTGGAGATGCCTACAGAATTCTATCAGAATCTGGCGCAGGGCGTTGAGCGTGCATCGAGTATTTATGGTGGTGAAGATTATGCACTCGCATTCGGAGGAACCGAGATGCCAGAATACCATACCGGAATTGCATGCTACCTCAACAATCTCACAGGTGCACGGCACAGCCATCTTGATTCCGCGGGATACGACATCGACCAGAAGTTAATAGGTAAAGAATTCGGCATTGAAGAAGTTGTAGAAAAGCTATTAAAGGAGGAAGAATGGCGGCAGATACTCTCAAGCCTCGTCGTCTGCTTCTTCGCACGGAAGGTCTATACACCAGCGATAATAACAAAAGCTCTAAATGCGATAGGAATCGAAAATTGGGATGCAGAGGACTTTGATGATCTTGGACGCGTTATTCATCGTGCTAAGATGGATTTCAAGTTTAGAGAAGGATTTGACCTTGATAAACTTCGTATACCGGGACGGATTTTTGAGATACCCACGCTGCATGGGTTATTGAAGGAAGAGGATCTTAGAAAAGCTATTGCAGTTTATAAGGAGAAGATCGGAACAAGAAAAAATAAATTATAGCCACATAATTTTCACAAGAGAATAAGAAGTCAGAATGCAGAACGAACTAACTACAACCGAAAAAAGTCTTTTGCTTGCGCTGGATAGCGAAGGATGTATAGGTATAGGTATAGGTATAGCCCGCTTTAAATCTCCAGAAAGCTTATCTAATGAGACGGGCATGCCGGAAGATGCAGTGATGCAATCTGCTTTCATGCTCGCTCAGAGAGGATTTTGCGAGATAAAAGAAGAGAAGACGTTATATTATAAGTTAACCAGGGAAGGCGCGAGATACGCTGAGAAAGGACTGCCCGAGAGAAGAGGGCTCAAATTATTATCGCATCACTTACACCTGCCCTTACGAGAGTTCAAAGATTCGTTCTCTGATGAGAATGAAGCGAATATCGCGATAAATTGGCTATTAAGAAAACGATGGGCACGATTTGAAGATAAAG
>JACGMN010000134.1 GCA_014061035.1 Candidatus Methanophagales archaeon
TGAAATTGCTTCATTACCCGATTTCGCCTTTCCTGAGTAAGCCCGCCATGAATAGCCATCGCATTTATTCCAACTGCTTTCAGGTTGTTTCCCAGAAAATCTGTATTCTTTCGTGTATTGCAGAATATCATTGCCAGTCCTGTATCAGCACCAGTTCCTGCCTTTGCCCCTCTTCTATCGCTTTCAAAATCGGCATAACAATACCTAATTCTCTAAAACATTCCATCTTCTATATTTTACTTAAGAAAAAGTCTGATTCTCTCCTCTCTCTCATCTACCTCTCTATCTTATTTATACAGTATCGCTAACAAGTATATAAAGAAATTATTGCTTTACCAGCATTTTTTTTATCTCGTACAGCAAATTTAACGCTTCTATCGGTGAAATCTGCTCTACATCTACCGATTTCAATTCCTTTAACACCGGGTGCTGGTGCAGATGTTGATGTTCCGGCACAAGGTCTTCCTTTTCCACGACCGCGACTTCCTTTTTCTTCCCTTCGCTTTCCATCTGTCTCAAAACGCTTTTTGCTGATTCTATTACAGCGTTAGGCAATCCGGCGAGTTTTGCAACCTGTATCCCGTAGCTCTTAGACCCGCTCCCTTCCACAACCTTCCGTATGAAAAATACCTCATCTGCAACCTCCTTTATCGATACGTTGTAGCATTTTACGTTATCGAGCCTATCTGCAAGTTCTGTGAGCTCGTAAAAGTGCGTTGCAAACATAGTTCTCGCTCTTATCTGCTTGCTGATATATTCGCCTACAGACCATGCTATACTAACGCCATCCAGCGTGCTTGTACCACGTCCGATCTCGTCAAGGATTATCAGGCTGCGTGCAGTCGCGTTATTCAAGATATTCGCGGTCTCGCTCATCTCTACCATGAACGAACTCTGACCCATGGAAAGGTCGTCATAAGCGCCGACTCGCGTAAAAATACGGTCTACAATACTGATCCGCGCTTCCGCAGCAGGTACAAAAGAGCCGAGCTGTGCCATCAGCACGATCAACGCGACCTGACGCATGAACGTTGACTTTCCACTCATATTAGGGCCAGTGATGACCATCAATCGGTTATCTGCGCCGATTCGCACGTCATTCGGTACGAATCCTTCCTTTACTACTTTCTCCACGACCGGATGTCGCCCAGCTTTTATCACTATCTCGCCACCATCACCATCACCATCACTATCACTATCACTATCACCATCGTACACTACCGGACAGCAATACCCGTTTTCTGCTGCAACGTCTGCGAACGCCAGAAGCATATCAAGTTCAGCGATAGAATTTGCAGCTTCTTGAATCTCTTTTGCATACCTCGCAACTCTCTTCCTTATCTGCTCGAATAGCACGTACTCCAGGTCCTTTATCCGTTCCTCTACACTCAATGCCTTCGCCTCGTAATCCTTCAATTCCTCAGTGATATATCGTTCAGCATCTGTAAGCGTTTGTTTTCTTATATACGAAGCAGGCACCTTCTCTATCCATGTCTTCTTAACCTCGACGTAATACCCGAAAACCTTGTTATAACCCACTTTGAGTGATTTTATCCCTGTACGTGCCTTCTCCCGCTCTTCAAATTCTGCTAACCATCTCCTACCTTTATACTTTATCTCTCTCAACTCGTCCAGTTCCGCATTACAGCCGCCTTTTATCACCCCTCCGTCTTTTACGGTTACCGGTGGCGCCGGTTCTTCTAATATGCTTCGTTCTATCAGATCAATAACCACTCTGAAGATGCTCGAGTTCAGCGCCTTACGCGTCTTTTTTATCTTTTCTGTGCGGCACTTCTTTAAAATCGCTCGTAATTCGTCTATCTGCAGTAACGACCGTTTTATCGCTATCAAGTCCCGGGCGTTCGCGTTACCATAAGATACGCGGCTTATTATCCGTTCTATATCATAGACCTCTTTAAGAACTACCTTCAACGATTCCCGCAGCAGTATATCACTATAAAATTCGTTCACCGCCTCTTCTCTTCTTTTTATCTCGGCAATATCGAGTAGTGGAAACTGCAAATTCTTCTTCAACAATCGTGAACCCATACCTGTAAGTGTTTTGTCTAACACATCGATGAGAGTCCCTCTCTCTGTTCCATCCCGTATATTAGTGAATAGTTCGAGGTTTCGCACGGTAACACTATCTAATACCATGTAATCTGAGACAAAAAAGGTCTTAAGCGGTTTTATATGTGACAGAACCTTCTTTTGTGTATCACGTAGATAAGAGATCACAGCACCTGCTGCGGTTATTCCTGCTTTAAGCTCACTGCTGCACCCGAACCCGTCGAGCGAGATGACTCCAAAATGGTTTATCAGAGTCGTATAGGCATTCTTGTAATCGAAATAGTAATCGTCATATCGTGAAATTGTAGTGGTGCGTGTATTTGTACCGGTACCCTGCGCAGGTGCAAGTTCAAGTTCAAGTTCAAATTCGAGCGAATCTGGTAGTATCATCTCCGCAGGTCTTACTCTATCAACCTCGTTCATTAGCGATGTATGTCTCTCGTCATCTTCGACCTCAGTCAGTGAAAACTCACCTGTTGAGATATCCACGATTGCAATGCCTGCCTTTCCCTCTAAGAGGTTCACGCACATAAGATAATTGCTGATCCGCTCTTCGAGAAAAGTGTCTTCGATTACCGTACCAGGTGTAATAAGCCGCACCACCTCACGCCGCTCTACATTTTTGCCATCCTTACCAAATATTTGCTCGCAGATCGCAACTTTGTAACCCTTCTTTAACAACTGTTTTATATACGGTGTTACAGCATGGAAAGGGACGCCGGCCATCGGGATTTTCCTTGCCGCTCCTTTGCCTCTGCCAGTGGCAGTTAACACGATCTTCAGCTCTCTCGACGCCACCTTTGCGTCCTCACCGAAGGTCTCATAGAAGTCGCCGACACGAAAAAGCACGATTGCATCCCGATATTTTTCTTTTATATTGTAATACTGCTCCATCATTGGTGTTATCTCTGGTGCTGGCATCTTAACTTACTTTGTTTTTTTATTTAGCTTAATTTAATCTGTGTAATCTTGTAGGTAACTACTCAGGTTCAAAGTTCCGGGGTTCACCTGTCTGCGTGCGGACACGCACAGGCAGGCGGTTCACGGTTAGACCGGTGAAAATTAAACGGTTCAAAGATATATCTCAAGAAATATGGAGAGCGCAAGCTTGACAACCGTGAACCTTGAACCGTGAACCTTGAACCGTGAACCTTGAACCGTGAACCTGGCAACCTGAGTAGTTACTCATATAGTTCGTCTTTTAAATATTAGTAATGTAATACTAAGTATCATGATACTAAAATTCCTGGATAGGGAAGAGGAGATAAAGAAAGTTGAGGAGAAGTACGAGAGCAATGAATCAGAGTTTGCAGTGATTTACGGAAGGAGGCGGATTGGGAAGACCGAACTTATAAAAAAATTTGTTGAAGAAAAAAAGGCTTTCTATTTCCTCTGCGAGAAGAATAAAATCGAGGTGGAGTCAGAGAGATTTTTGAAAAAATTTAACAGGAAATTTGACGTTTTTATAGAAGCAAGAGACATGGAAGAATTCTTTGAACAGGTATGCACCCGATTTAAAAACGAGAGAATAATCATTGCAATAGATGAATTCTCCTACTGGGTAGAACGAGAAAAAGATAAAATCTCTTCTCAATTTCAGTACATCGTAGATGAAATCCTTCCTGGGTCAAAAGTATTCTTGATCGTTTGCGGCTCTCTAATAAGCACGATGGAGTCTTTGCTCAGTTATAAAAATCCACTTTATGGAAGAGCCACATTAAGATTGAAAGTTTTGCCCTTCTCTTTCTCGGATGCCTGTAAATTCCACGAAGGATTCGGTATCGACGATCTGGTTAAGGTGTATGCATCGGTTGGAGGAGTTCCAGCCTATTTGAAGGAATTTTACGGTTCTTTATCGTTTGAAGAGAACGTAAACAGAACGTTTTTCAACAAAGACAACAGGCTCTTTGACGATGCCGAGCGATTGCTTAAAGACGAGTTGCGAGAACCTTACGTATATTTATCTATAATGGAGCAGATAAGCGAAGGTGCAACGACGTTATCAGAAATTTCATCTAAATCAAAGGTTGACGTGACGAATTTACCGAAATATCTACGAATATTAGAGAACATGGGTTTAATAAAGAAGATATATCCAGTAATAAGAGAGAGGACGGGTAAAAGGGGGATTTACAAGATTCAGGATAATTATTTTCGTTTCTACTTGAAATTTGTATACCGATACAAAGAAGAGATCGAGCTTGGAATAATGGAATTCGGGATGATAGAGAAAGGATTTAATAGGTATGTAGGAACAGTTTTTGAGGATTTGGCAGCAGAATTCGTAATAAAGAATATTTTTGATTTGCCCTTTCAGTTCTTTAGAATTGGAAAGTGGTGGTACAAGGATAGGGAAATAGACTTAATTGCTTTGAACGAAGATACGAAGCAAATAGCATTCTTTGAAGTTAAATGGCACGAGTTCGAGAAAGAAAAAGAAGTTGGAAGACTTTTAGCGGCGCTTAAAGAAAAATCCGCTGCCGTCAACTGGTTTAACAATAAGAGAACAGATTTTTTCGGAATAATAGCAAAGAAAATTGATGGGGAAGTGAAAGATAGATTGAGAAGCGAGGG
>JACGMN010000012.1 GCA_014061035.1 Candidatus Methanophagales archaeon
CCGTGCTTTCAAACATGTTCGGCACACTCGGAGGAGCGACTGGTATTGGTCTGCTCCTGGCGGTGAGCATTGCGTATCGGCTTTATGAGACGATGGCAGCGGAGCAGATGAGGGAGATGTATCCGATAATGAGGCGGTTCTTTGGTGATGAATGAGTACATCACTCAATTCTCTCTGCTTCTTTGACATCTATAATATCCAGTAACAAGGCACTATGCGGTTACTTTCTGCTCGATCTCTGCAAGCCTGGATGGACTTCAAACTTTGTCATCATCTCGTTTCTGAGTCCGGCGAATTCTGTTTTTGTCTCGCTTCTCAAGCTTGCGACTTCCTTCTCCACTCCGTCTATCCGTGTGTGTATGGCTTTTATCTCACCTGTGATTTCATTCAGCTTCGGCAGAAGCAGCCTTTCTATCCAACCTGGTACTTTTTCCCTATCTCTTCCATAAAAAATTGTTTCTCCTCCTGCTATTTAAAACCTTCTTACCATCTATCCCAATCACCAATCACCACTCACCCCTCACTCCAGCTTCCGCTTCTCACCAGTGACCATATATATAATCCGGGAAGCGATATTACACGCGTGGTCGCCGATTCGCTCCAAATGCAGCGCAACGAAGAGCAGATGACTGGCATTTCTAATACCTCGTGGATTTTCTATCATTATCGTCATCAATTCCCGCCTGACCTGGTCAAATAACGCGTCTATCACATTATCTCGTTCCGAGAAATCCTCTATCATTCTTATTTCTCGTTCCGAGAACGCGTTCAGGCAATCAGAGATCATCCCTTGTGATAACTCCGACATCCGCGGTATGTCAATCAACGGTTTCACGTGCGGTTCATCCGCTATCTGCAGCACAATCTCGGCAATATCGCCTGCCAGATCGCTTATCCTATCGAGATCTGTTATTATCTTCATGCATGTTCCTATTGTTCTGAGATCAACCGCCATTGGCTGCTGTAACGCTATCAGTCTCGTGCACCGGTTCTCTATCTCAAATTCCAGGTCGTCTATGACGCTATTCTCTTTGAGTATCTTAGACGCGAGCTCCATATCGCGCTGGAGAAGAGCTTTAATCGCGTTATCTGCCGCAACCTTCGCCAGCTCGCCCATCCTCAACACTTTCTCCTTGAGCTCTTCCAAATCCTCTATGTATTCTTTTCTTACCGCCATTTATTTACCTTACCCAAACCGCCCAGTAATATAATCCTCAGTTCTCTTATCCCTCGGTCGCTCAAATAACTCTTTCGTCTCGCCAAATTCTATCAACTCGCCCATCAGGAAGAAAGCGGTAAAATCTGATACTCGTGCCGCTTGCTGCATATTGTGTGTGACGATAACGATCGTATACTCGTGTTTTAATTCACGCAGCAACGCTTCTATCTTTGCAGTTGATACCGGGTCTAATGCTGAGCATGGCTCGTCAAAGAGAATAATCTCCGGATTTACCGCTAATGCACGAGCTATACACAGCCTCTGCTGCTGCCCGCCTGAGAACTTCAATGCAATCTCTTGCATCCGGTCTTTCACCTCGTCCCACAAAGCCGCTTTTCTTAGACTTTCCTCCACTAACCCGTTCAACTCTTTCTTCTTTACTCCATGAATCCTCGGACCGTAAGCGACATTATCGTATATGCTCATAGGAAACGGATTTGGGTGCTGAAAGACCATTCCTACGCGTTTTCGCAGCTGAATGACATCCTCTTTTCCATCGTATATATCCTTTCCATCTATAATAACTTTACCTTTTGTCGTTGCTCCTAACAGTTCATTCAGTCGGTTCAGAGACCTCAAAAAAGTCGTCTTACCACAGCCTGAAGGTCCTATCAGCGCTGTCACTTTGTTCTTTTCTATTTTTATCTCCACGTTTTTTAGTGCATGCACTTTTTCATCTCCGTAGTAGACATTCAACTCTCTTGTTTCTATCGTACTCATTTTTTTTCACCACCCGCTCATACGCCGCACATATCTATTCCTGAGGTACAATGCAGTGACTGTTACCATAAAAAACATCGTGAGCAGTACCAGAGAAGCACCGAAGGCACGCAATATTCCTGCTTCTGTATGTGCTTGCGTTGCCAAAATATACGTATAGACCGTTAACGAACCAACAGGGTCGGTTATCGCCATCGGCAAGAACCATTCCAGGCCGGAACCCGCAGTAAAAAGAACGATAGCAGTATCTCCTATCGCCTTCCCGCACCCAAGCAATATCCCTGATATTATACCCGGATATGCATTTTTCAAGACAACGTTACGTATAGTTTGCCACTTAGAAGCGCCTAAGGCGAGTGACGCCTCGCGGTAAGAACCTGGAACAGCTTTTATTGCCTCTTCACTTGCTCTGATTGTCCATGGTAGGATCATGAATCCGAGAGTTAAACCACCTGATAGCAGCGAGATACCTAAACCAAGATAATGAACGAGAAATATTAGACCAAACAAACCTATCACTATTGACGGTATCCCGGCTAAGCATTCCACAAAAAATCTTACTGTTCCGGTTATCATATTATCAGGCGCATATTCCGAGAGATATATCGCAGATGCCACGCCTAAAGGAACAGCAAAAAGCAAACAGACCGCAGCCAGATAGATAGTCCCTACAATCTGTGGAAATATCCCTCCAAACTCTAACCGGTAAGGATAATCGAGTAGAAAATCCAGACTTATCGCACCTATCCCTTTAACATATACATACCCTACTACGGTGAACAATGCCGCAACAGTTATAAAAGCTGCTACGTACATACCTATCATCACCAGCTTTTCGGTTATCTTTTTATTCCCCGTCATCTCATCATTTCACCATTCCTTTCCTTATCATAACAGTCGTTATCGCATTGAGAAGAGCAACTATTACAAACAAAACTACGCCGAGCGCGATGAGCGCATGCTGATGTGTAGAACCCCATATCATATAGGCAGCCTCAATCACTATCGTCGATGTTAGGACACGCACAGGTTCTAAGACTGATTCCGGGATAAAAGGTATCTCTGGGTTCCCAATGACCATCAAGACCGCCATTGTCTCTCCTACTGCATTCCCCATTCCCAGGATCAATGATGCCAATATTCCTGAACGCGCGTTCGGCAGTATTACCCTTGTAACTGTCTGTAGATGTGTGGCACCGAGAGCAAGCGAAGCTTCTTTATATGCCTTCGGTACCGCTCTTATAGCATCTTCTGATATGCTTATCACGTGCGGTAAAGTCATTATCGCAAGAATTATCCAGCCTGCTAATATACTCTCGCCCCATCCACCAAATGTATCTCTTATAAATATCACAAGCACCATCAACCCAAAGAATCCGATTACAACCGACGGAATCCCTACCAGCATTTCTACACACGGTTTGATGATATTCCGAAGCCATTCAGGAGAAAATTCCGCGAGAAAAACTGCTGTCGGTATGCCGATGATAGTTGCAAGCACAAGCGCTCCGATTCCAACTATAAACGTGCAAAGCACCAGTATTAAAATCCCGAATTGGTTAGTGGCAGGATGCCACGTCATTCCAAAAAAGAACTCACCGCCTAACGCAAACGCGGGTAAGCCTTCTTTCAGCATAAACACGATAATAAAAAAAACAATTAAGATGGAAGAGAGCGAGAGGAGGAATAACAGCTTTTCTATCAGTCTTTCCTTGATACTCTCTCCCATCTTCCAAAATTTGAAGATACGCACACGCTCTAAAACCCCCATTTCATCGCTTCACTCTCTTTTTCTTCAACACCAGTTTCTGTTCCTGTTCATCTCCCTGTCCTTGTTTCCGCCCAGAATATATCCGGTATATTTTTAATAGCCCCACTTCCTCTTCCCAGTCCTCTTCCTCGCCGTATTCGTCTATTTCTATTAAATTGAACGATTGCTGAATACTCCACTTCACACGGTTCGTGCATGCCGTCCCTGCATTTGATATTATCATCCCATTCAAGTTCCATATCCATGGCACGTGTTTGTGACCAGAAAGGACGAGGTCGGCATCACAGCGAAGTAGCAATTCAAGAACGTCTCCAGCATCCACGGGTATATGCTTTTCCCGCCCGGTTTTAGGAACAGAGATTAAATGGTGGTGGAGAGCCGCGACCTTAAGACCCTTTGTCTCAAAGCACTCTTCAATCCACCTGTATTTCTCTCGACCCACGTGTCCATCATCTATATCTGGCTGTGTAGAATCTATACCGACGATTGTAGCCCCCTTATATCGCTCCACCTTCGACCTGGCTCCAAAAAACTCCTCAAAACATAGGTCTCCTACATTCCTAACGTCATGATTCCCTGGAATCACCACCGTTCTCTCGCATTCTATCCTGCTGATATAACTTTCCGCGCACTCGAACTCGAAAGAATAGCCATTCTCGGTTAAATCGCCTGTGACGACCATGATTTCAGGTGCTATATCGTTTATTTGTTCTATTACATCTTCCATCAGGTCAGGCAAGAAATGCGGTTCCGCAGTATGGATGTCAGAGACGTGTACTATCTTCATTTTTTCTTTTCGCAATTTTGTTCTTTCTTGTGCGTTTGCTTCTGCTTCTCACTTCCTCTTTCTGTGCATTGCATAAGCAGCGATCGCTAACAATCCCGCTATAGCAAAGACCGCCCCGAATCCTGGTACTTCAGGTACTTCTGGCACTTCTTGTATTTCTGGTACTTCTGGTACTTCTGGTTCTTCTGGTACTTCTGCTACCGGTGGTATCACGCGCATGTAGCCCATCTCTTCCACAACTGTCTGTCCTGTTTCACCCAACGCGAAATCTATAAACGCTCTTTCTAATTCGTCCGGCTCTCCATGCGTTACTAACAACAGATTCCTCATAATTGGATATCTACCTGCATGAACGTTCTCAAACGTTGGTTCTACACCATCTATTGCTACAGCTTTTAGTGCGGGGACAAGGAATCCAAGAGAAAGATAGCCTATCGCTAATTCGTCACCGATAACAGTTGCTCTTATTTCGCCGTTTGATGGTTTCACGAATGCTGCCCCGGCTATCGTTCGCTCAAACGGTTCCATCACAAACTCCTCAAAAGTATCTCTTGTCCCTGAGCCTTCTTCACGCGTGATTATACGGATCGGATTGTCAGTCCCTCCTACCTCTTTCCAGTTCGTTATCTCACCCGCAAATATCTTTGCTGCAGTCTCTGTCGTCAATTCTGCCACCGGATTGTTCGGATGTACAACAATGGCTACGGAATCTATTCCTATTACTACAGGTTTCAAGTCCGGAAACATTTCTATCTCCTCGGCTCTTAAGTCGCGTGAGACCATGCCTATATCTATGTCGCCTGCACCTGCCGCTTTTACGCCGTGACCCGACCCACCGCCGGAGACTGATACTTTAATTCCGGGATGCACATCTTTCATAAGCCTTGCCTGTTCTAAACATATCGGCATCACCGTTGTAGAACCAGCGATTGTCAGCGTACCCTGAAGTGCAGGTTCCGCTGCTTGCGCGGGTATCGGTACCAAAACTGCCGCTGCTCCTATTACTACTATCGCCGCCACTGCTATCGCTACTATCCCTACCGCTCTATTTTTTTTCATTTTTGTTTATTTCACCTCCTTTGCTATATAGAAAATAATGAACACACTTAAAACTTTCGGTATTTATTGATACCGTCCATAAATTATAAGTGTAACTATTCAGTAACTCCTTATTCAGTAACTACTCAGGTTGCCAGGTTCACGGTTCAAGGTTCACGGTTCACAGTTCACAGATGGTCGCGTTATCTTCATACGAGTTTATGGTCATCGTTTTCTAACCGTGAACCGTGAACCCCGGAACTTTGAACCTGAGTAGTTACAATTTATCTCTCTTTAATGCTACAATCAAAACACTGAAAAATTTATATACTGCTGACATTATCACATTATTTTATTAAATAGTCAAAAACCAGTGATATAATGAAGAGGAGGAAGCTAGAAATGACACACCACATTAGAAGAGAGATATTACCGTTCACCGCGATTGTAGGGCAGGAGCAGATGAAGAAATCGCTGATCTTGAA
>JACGMN010000043.1 GCA_014061035.1 Candidatus Methanophagales archaeon
ATCCTCTCTCCCTCTCTCAACGCCACCCTCTCCAGTGGCTTGAACACTCCATTCTCATAAACGACCTCGATAGTCTTTGTCATCTTATGACATTCCCTCTTGATTATTTCATTATAACCTAACTCCGCAGCCATCTACGCATCTATTCAGTCTTCCTAACTTCCGCATACTTTCCTATCTCTTCAATCAATAGAAGTAGATGATCTTTCCAACTGTGATCATATTGGAAGACAAAATCTGCTTTTTTATGGTTTGACTCCAACAGTTTCAATACATTCTGCAACGCTACCGTCTTAGCGTCGCTATCGATCTCTGCCGGCAGTTCCGCCTGCCCCACAGGATAGGTCTCCTCTAATTCCACGGGACACGGACCAAAGGGCGGTTTCACGAAGAATACGTGCTGAAACTCTTCTTTTTCTTCTTTATCTTTACTCTCAATGACGCTCTCCTCTTTAGGTTCACGATCACGATCACGATCACGATCACGATCACGCTCTGTCATTGTCGTTATCAAGACGTTCCCGGATAACGTGAATCTGCTCAATCTGTTAGCGTATCTCAGCACTTCGGGTCTGTACGTCGAGGACGGTCCGAGATAAAGAAAAGGGTGCTTTGTAGCGGGATCGTATTTTTCGATCAACGCTGAATATCTTGCCATTTGCATCAATCCGGTCAATAACGCGGGATATGCTCTGCATCTTCTCTCACAGAGCTCCCACAGGTTCCGTTCCACTATGCTCTGCTTTACTGTTCGCATCTCCTCAAACGAGACCCATAAATTATGCGCCGCCAGCAAATTCACGCCCTCTTCCGTTTTCAACTCGTTTACGGTGTAAGAAGAGCAGACAGGGCAGGAACAGGGAAGGTACTGCAAATCTTGCAGTTTCCTCGTTCCATCACTCGTCATATATCTCTTCCCTTTTGCATAAAGTAGATAAGCAGCGGAATCGAAGAGGTCGCAGCCTAATGCAACGGCTAACGGGAAAATAATTGGGTGACCTGCACCGAAGAGATGGACCGGAGCATCACACGGTAGATTCAGCTTCGATGCAACGATTATATCGACCAGTTTATCAAATCTGTAGGACTCCAGCAATGGCACGACGCCTCCTATTGCGTAGAGGTCAAAACCGATACTTGCCAGACGCTTTGCGCTCTCGGCACGTAGGTCTACAAAAGTAGAGCCCTGCACCACCCCGGTAAGCAGAGGGTTATTTTTACTCTTATTCTTATCGTCCTCATTGGTCTTTATCTTTATTATAGCCCTTGCCTCCTCCATCCTGCGAAGTGTAATCTCTAAGTCACGCTCTGCTATTGCCCTTTTCGCATAAGGAGGAGTTGGGATATCCAGCGGCACAGATATGTCAGAGCCGATACGCTGCTGAAATTCCAGGATCTCTCTATTACTCACCCCTACATCGCCGTACTCATATAACTGATAAGAACCAGAATCTGTCATTATTGGCAGTTCAGATCCTAAAAGAGAATGGACAGATCTTTTAGCAGCTTCTTCACGCAACTCAGCTTTACGATAGATAATATATGCATTTGTAATGAGCATCTCTGCACCGTTCTTCTTCATCTCATCAGCTCCGATTGAGATGAGATTCGGATTTATCACAGGCATAATTGCCGGCGTCTCTATGGGTCCGTGAGGTGTTTGAAGCTTCGCTATTCTGCCCATTAAGTCCTTATGTCGTATCTCGAACTTTGCCATAGACAATAGAGCTAAGAAAGAGTCCGGTGAAACTTCCCGTATCCTCCGGTTCTTTTTATTATCTCGATAGCAGTATTCGCAGCATCGCTCAATACTTTCTCAGCCTCTTTATAATTAGGAGCGCTTACACGTATCTTATACCTCGGTGCACCTATATAGAAGCATTCCACCGTGACGGCATCGGTATCTTTCTCTTTCTCTTTATTTTCAGCTTCTGCGTTCTCTTTATCTGGCTGCTTTATCTCTACCACCTCTTCCGCGTTCACCAGCGCTTCCTTTATCTTTTCCACACCATCAGGCACCGGAGATTTGAGCTCTACGTACCCGGTTATCTGCACAGAAGGAAGTTTTACGTTTGCAATAGCGACCTCGTGTATTGCATCCGCGTCTCCTTCCTTTATGCCAAGTTCAAGCAGTACACCTTTGCCAACCCGCACAATATCCTCAAAGGCATCATACAGGCTCCCGTAAGCGTCGAGGAAGGTTAGCTCTATTGCTCCGAGCTCCTCCTTGCTGATTCCGGGTTTAGAACTTGTAGCGGCGAGTGCAAGACTAAGCCATTTCTTCGCTTTCTTCTCGCTCTTCCACTCCGTTATTTTCTTCCTTTTAGCCCCCTCTTTTACCGCTTTTAAAGATAAATCTATCTGCCATCGCCGTTTATCGACATATAGCACTTTACAGACAATTTTTTGCCCTTCCCGCACGTGATCACGGAGATGTTTCACCCAGCCAGTAGATACTTCTGCGATGTGGATAAGCCCTTCTTTTCCGCCGTATTCTTCAAGCGTAACGAATACGCCAAAATTCTCGAGCTTTCTTACCGCACAAACAACTAATTCACCCCGCTCCGGCCATTCGTCCCGTCCCATAGTAATACTCATACCCTATCATACATATCATCAATTTATCTATTTATTTAAGAACTTCGATTATCTCGCCTTTTATCTCTGCTTTTCCACCTCTTGGTTCAGCCAGAGTTCTTCCACAGACATTGCATCTCACACTAGACGATGCACGATCAAATACGATCTGCTCACTTTTACAATCGTTGCATTTAACCTTTAAAAACTTACTTCTCGCTCTTTTATTCATTTTCTACTTCTACTCTACTTTACTCCACTAACTCAAGCTTAGATACACGGAATCCTCTTCTTTGATGAGATTTTTTGCATACTACGCACTTATAACGGAGAAAGACCTTTTTTGTCGGCTTATCTCCACCCGGAACTTTTGAGAATTTCCCGGCATTACCTATCCCAGATCTCCGTTTCTTCTGCCGCACTATCCAGTTTAAAGAAGAAGCTCTTCCTCTTTTTACCTTCTCCACATTATGTCCAGTATGCTTCCTGCAGGACGGGCAGTAAATCCTCATCTCTTTTGGCATCTTCATTCTTCTATCCCTCGCTCACCATTACTTACATACTTACTTAAATTACTATCTTCCGCTTTTTCTCTGTACTCGAATCGAATCGCTCTGCAAACCCACGCTTACATAATATCTCGGCGTTGATCTTTGGCAGCATAATAATATCTTCTCTTTTGACTTTATAAGTCTTTCCGTCAGTACCCACGAAGTCTTCTATGTCGTCTAATATCCTGACTATAACCGCCTCTTCTTCCTCTTCTGCTTCCTTCTCTTCGTTTCTTTCTGCTTTTTCGGATTTGTTCATCTTCATCTTCATCTTCATCTTCATGTTCTTGTATACACTCTTGTCTTCGTCTTCTCTTGCATTCAGGACCAGTGCAAGTAGGCTTTCTTTTCCTTCTTCTACGTGCCGTCGTACTTCCTCAAATATTCGCTCTTCTGCATCCAACATACCTTTAGGCTGTGTTTTCACGCCCGAACTAGCAAGTTTCACTATCTTTCCTATCCGCCTTCTTATTATATCCTCCACTTTCATCCTCGCATTCCGTATCTCGTCTTCCACAAGCTCCCCCCGCTTCTCATCCGCTTTTCTTTTCTCATCCTTCAAATTTTCTATGTGCTTTCGCACGTCCTCGAAGAAATCAGCCGGTAATTCTTGCAGTGCTGCCATGTTT
The DNA here is from genome assembly GCA_014061035.1 of Candidatus Methanophagales archaeon. GTDB lineage: Archaea > Halobacteriota > Syntropharchaeia > Alkanophagales > Methanospirareceae > JACGMN01. The sequence goes on from JACGMN010000043.1 coordinate 3,758, forward strand.
CTTTCATCGTACAAGATCTTCCAGAGCTGCTCTCTATCCATTGGACTGAACTAATAATTCTTCCTTTTGCTTAATTTAACAAATAGATAGATCGTATTTAAAAGAAATATAATGAAAAATAATGAAAAATGAGAGCGTACAAGAATAAATTAGCGCGTGAAGGGAAGTTAATCGAGATTGAACGCGATGTAGCGTCAGAGTATGAGGTTGCAGCGCTTTGTGCAAAAGTTGAGCAAAAAGGGGCACCTATTTTTTTCCACGCGGTTGACGGCACGCATAAGGTTATTATGAACGTTTTAGGCGGGAGAGAAATACTGGCGGAGTTGCTTGGCACTACGTCCACAAACCTCGCGCATTTTTTGGCTGCCCTCTCAGAAAGCGGAGATCAAGAGAGGAGCAAGGGGAATATAGTTATAGTGGAAGATTCAGCGGCAAAAGAAGTGGTTAAAGAGCCGGATTTAGGCGAGTTGCCGGTTTTAACACATTTTAATGGTGATAGCGGCGCGTATATCACGGGCGGTGTGGTGGTTGCAGAATTGGATGGTGTGAGTAATGCATCCTTTCACCGGATGCTGGTATTAGATAAGAAAAGAGTAGCAGCACGGCTCGTTCCCTCTCGTCACCTGTTCAATATGCATCGTGAAGCGTTAGAAAGAGGGGAATACTTAAAAGTGGGAATAGCCATTGGCGTGGACCCTTTGATCCTTTTAGCAGCCGCGACACGTGTACCACCGGGAAAGGAGTTTGAATACGCAACGGCATTAAAAAAAGAGCGGGTTGAGCTTTTCAAATTGGATAACGGCATCGCAATACCACATGCTGAAATCGCCTTCGAAGGCTTTATCGGCGAGGAACGAGCAGAAGAAGGTCCGTTCCTGGATATTACCGGTACGTATGACAAAATAAGAGAGGCGCCTGTTATCACACTTACGAAGATGTATCACCGAAGAGACCCGATTTATCATGCAATCCTTCCTTCGGGTCGCGAGCATCGGCTGCTTATGGGTTTGCCTTACGAACCTTTGATCTTTAGAGCGGTAGAGCGTGTGGCACGTGTGAGGAACGTTTTTCTGACCGATGGCGGATGTTGCTATTTGCATGCGGTGGTGCAGATAAGAAAGACGGAAGAAGGTGAGGCAAAAAACGCGATTGTTGCCGCGTTCGCCGCACATCCCAGCCTTAAACACGTTATCATTGTCGATGACGATATTGATCTCTTCGATCCGAATAGGGTAGAGTACGCAGTAGCGACGAGAGTGCGCTGGAACGAAGATGTGGTGCTTATTCCGGGCGTGAAAGGTTCGTCACTTGACCCCTCCTCTCAAAACGGGCTGACAACAAAGATAGGGATAGATGCGACTATGGAGTTGGGGGCAGCGGCGAAGAAGTACGAGCGAGTCATACATAAGCACAAAGTAACTACTCAGGTTCAAAGTTCCGGGGTTCACGATTCACGGTTAGAAAACGATGACCATAAACCCGTACAAGAAAATAAATCATAGTCCTGCATCCTGCATCCCAACAGCTATACAAATACGAAGGATGTTCTGGCAACCTGAGTAGTTACCTGTTAGGTATCACTTCACGATCTTGGTGATCTCCATCTCGATTATATCCTCTGCACCCATGCTTTTCAAGATTGGTATTAAAGCATTCACTTCGCACCTGCTCACCACCGCTTCCACTGCATAATACTGGCACTGCTGGTTAATCTCAGAATCATACAATTGAGAAATCGTAGGTCTTTTCATTGCCGGCAGTATCGAGACAACATCTTTCAAATTATCGGCCGCGATATTCATACTGAGTAAAACTTTACCTCTCGCTTCTATCACGCCGGAAAGCAGCGTCCGTATCTCCTCTATCGTCTTCCTCTTCCCGCTATCACGCCACGAATCCTTGTTCACGATCAACATCGTGGACGATTCCAGTATAGTCTCGATTATCCGCCAGTTGTTCTTCCGCAGTGTCTCTCCAGTCTCTGTGAGCTCAACTATGCCATCCATCATGTCTTTTGCCTCAGTAGCACCGTAAGAGAAGAAGACCTGAACAGGAATGCCAAGTTTCGCGAAGAAAGATTTTGTAAGATTTGGATACTCAGTGCTTATCTTACTCTGCGGCTCCATCGCATTAGCTTCGTTTATACCGGTTTTATCAGCCTGCACGGCAAAGACAACCTTTACTCTGCCTTCTTTCTCCGCTACTTTACTGTACTTCAAGTCTGCTATTTCCACTACGTCCGCACCCCTCTCCTCTATCCAGTCCTTACCAGTTATGCCAACGTCAAAATAGCCTTTTTCGACGTATTCCGGTATCTCCTGTGGTCGTAGTATCTTCACTCTTGCTATCCTTGCATCTTCTATAGTCGGGCTGTATTCTTTACTCGTTGCTTTTATCTCCAGACCTGCTTGCTTGAAGAGTAACAAAGTCTGTGCTTCTAAACTGCCCTTTGGAACCACTATGCTTATGGGTTTCATTTTCTCTATTAATTATTAATTATTTGAGCTTTACAGTTTATAGTAATTTTCAAAATACAACCGTACTCCACCTTTTATAATCCTTCAACTTCCACGCACCCGCACTCTTCAGCTCTTCTATTCCGCATCCAGGCTCTCCGGATGAGTGATAACAAGCCAGGCAATTTCCATTGCAACCATCCACCGGCGAAAATTCGTCATTGTCTTCTTGCCTAACGTAAATCGGTATATCTATCCCCTCACAATTCCTTGAAGTCATAAACTCTTGATTTAAACCCCTAAATCTTGCATTACCATTACCAGCCTCGGCAACCTTCTCAAACTCCATACACAATCCCACCGGCACTCCCTTTCTCTTGCATACCGCCTTAATCAGCCCGAACAACTTTTTCCGGTATTCTATTCGAGCATGCTTCCTACCGCTCATATCCTCCACATATAACAGCTCATATTTCTTTCTCATCTCCTTACCACACTTGCTCTCAATCTTTTCGTATATTCCACGCGCCATCGCCTTCGGAATGTCCAAACAACTCGTTATTATATGCGATGCACCTGCATCCACTACTTTTCCGATCAATTCTTTCAGTTCGTTCTCACCGCTCGTTATGTACGGCAGCACGGGGTCAATTCTACAAACCGTGAAGATTCCTTTGTTCGATAACCGCTCTATATTCCTCAGCAATTCAGCAGTACAGGCACCGCCTTTCATCATCCATTTCCTCGTCATTTCATCCAACGTTAAGATACTGATCTGAGCGAATGAGTGCTCCTGCTGCTTAAGAAGCTTTATCGCTCCATCACTTATCACTCCTTTTGTTACTACCTCTACCGGAATGTTCCGCCGTATAAAGACTTCTATAATCTTCTCACTCAATCGATACTTCTCGTTTATCGGTTGAAAAGGGTCTGTTACAGGCGATAAATAACCACAACTTGCCACCTTCAGCATATTCAACTGCTTCTCCACGACTTTATCAAAATCCTTGAATACTGTGATCACGCCCGTATTCCTAAAATGCGTGAAATGACCGGGAAACGCATGCGCATAACAGAAGAAACAGCCATGCTCGCAGCCGTTATAAGGGTTTATCAATAACCGCTCTGACGTGCACTCTCGCATTCCGTAATGCTCTATACCATTCCACCAGCCATGGAGTTCCTTTTTAGATTGAACAATCCTATGCGGCGGTAGCTGGGGCTCTTCTTCAGCTATCATTTTTTCTTCTTCCGCTATCATTTTTTATTGTATATAAAGTATAACTTCTACCTATTTAGACGCAGATTTACGCAGAAAACTATTTCCTCAAACTAAGAATCTCCTCCGTCAATTCCGTATATTTAAAAGACACAATAAGCTGGGATATTCTTCTCAGAAGCAAGATTTCTCCGCTATTTTTTCAACTCCCCAAGTACGCTCAAATTCCCGGAATCTTGAACCACCTCGGTCTTCGCTGGCAACCGCAAATCTATGGCTGTTCGCTCTTCCAACGCTTCTTCTGCCAACTCTGTAAGATATAGTAGGAGTCTCGGAAAATTAGAATCACTCTGTTTTGTTATCAAATAGCCTCCGTCTATCAACTGGTCAATAATATCAATCACGTCGTGTGCTGTGTATTGGTTTAAAACACCGTGATAATCCAGATTTTTCATTAGTTCAATAATATAATAATAAAATAAATGTAATTCTGGTACTTTCAGCCGCCCCTGCATCACCGGTGGCTGATACACTCTGTTTGCCTTTCGCTAATTCAGTTACACCGTCAGCCATGAATTCCAGATCAGTTGCTTCAGTATCAGTCTTTTATACCCGGATTAACTTTGACAGGCGTGCAAAAATCCCGTTCTTCAAGTTCTATTATCCCCTTGCTCTTCAACTCCCGTAAGATAGTGTTTATCCTACCTATCGATATCTGAACAGACCTGCTCAATACTTCCAGATCTAGCCAGTTGCTCGTTTTAAATCGTTTCCCAGCCTCTTCACGTTTACATAAATTAATTTCCCCGCCTCTCGTCTCAAAAATCAAGCACCGCTTCAATTTGCATGCGAGAAGGAGTAGTATATTGAACCAATTTTCGCAGCCGGATCTCATCCGCTTTAGAATAAAGCAAGAAGCAATGCGCGAGCTGTCCATCCCGTTCCGCACGCCCAACCTCCTGATAATAGCTCATATATCTGCTCTTTTCTACTCTGGTCGAGCATGAGTTCATCGTGGTTTTAAATTGCTTATCTCAAATCCCACATTACGCTTTAAATATATAAAGGGTTCAGGGTTAAGTCAAGGCGATAGAGGTAATGATATCGAAGTAACGATAAAGAATAAATTT
>JACGMN010000079.1 GCA_014061035.1 Candidatus Methanophagales archaeon
GATAGAAGATTCTAAGAATCTCCTCCGTCAATTCCGTATATTTAAATCCTGATTATCTGCGTTCATCTGCGTCCGATTATAAAATTTATTCTTTCTCGTTACCCCACATATCCTGCCAGAGATTGCGCCTGTGCAGTAGCTTTTGCAATCAAAATAGGCATCGTATCTTTTGAGTATATATTAGCATTTATAGAGAGATTCTTAGCATCGGAATATGCCTTCTGCAGCAACAACGGTATAATCTCTGCCGTTGGATACGAAATCTTGACCGCTAAAGCAATAGAACTTTCCTTTGCTTCACGTAACAAACCGGCAATAGTATACTGCGTTGGGTACTCATACCTGATCTGTGTAGAAAGCGAGAACGCTGCTCTTGCTGCTTCTTGCACGTCAGAGAAGTATTTCGCGAGGTCTATATTCAGGATATCTACCGTAAAGAAGACGTTTTCAGCACGATCATAGACAGCCAGCAAGTCCAGCCCTTCCTTTACCGGGTATATCTCGAGCCGTGCCAGCATCTTTGCAAGCGGCGTGGAAACTTTTTCGCCTTCCTTTACCGCGACTTTTCTCTGCTTTATTAATACCTTTCCTCCCTCTATACCAGCAGGTATGCCCAACCTCTGTAATTCGCCGACTATCGGTCCTGGTCTGAGTGATGTTGGACCGCGCTCTATGACAATATCAAACGGAGCAACTGCACCAGCTTTTATTGGTGCCGGTATTTTCCCGTCTTCCAGTACGTTATACAATTCAAAAGCATCGAGATTGGTAAAGATCAGCGTCATCTGGTCATCTATAAAATCTGCCATATTATCCATGCCACTTTCACACAACGATATAGAGATCAAGCTATTCCGTGATACACGCATCAATAATTTATCTTGCAAATCTTTTCGCATCCGCTGTATCTGGTTAGCGCCTAATCCTCTTATCTTCGCTATACCTACTCTTGGATATGCGTCCATCAAGCTTTTCAGATCAGTGATCTGCTCGTTCTTCCAGTGCTTAGCGCGTTTTACTTTCTTTTTCATCGTACACTCACAGCAGGTCCCATTGTCGTCTTCATGTAAACAGAACCGATATTCTGCCAACCCTGCTCTAAACGCGATTCGATCGCTTTTAACACTGTAGCAGCATTCTCTGCTATGTCTTTCGCATCCATATTGCGATGACCGACCTTCACCCAAATAGTTGCGGTTTTTGACTTAACGCGGGCGATCTTCGCTAATCGCGCCAATATTTGTGCCGGCTCCGCGCCCGGCGGCAGAGGCTGAGGCATCTTACCACGCGGACCTAAAATAGTACCCAAACTCTTACCCACAAGTGCCATAAAAGACGTATCGGCAACAAAATAATCGTACATCTGTACCAGTTCTCGTGCCTTCTTCTTATCCATCCGCTTAAGCTCTTCCGGGTCTATCACCCCGGCACCTGCCTCTTTCGCTTTTAACGCGACCTCACCGGAAGCGAAAACGCCAATCTTCGGCTCACTGACTTTTTTTGGTAGAACAACGTCCACATTTATCCTATTCTTAGGCTGTTTTAAATCTACATTCTTCAGATTTATACAGAGATCTACACTCTCGACAAATCCTCTTTCTTGCGAGTTTAAAACCTCTGCTACTGCACTTACTAACTCTTCTGCTTCCATCTATCTTACTTTTACTTTACCCCTTTTATTCTCCTATAACCGCATCATAGACGCCTTCGTCTATCTCTTTCTGTATCTCCTTTGCCTCTTTCCCTTCCACCTTCAAACGCATCGAGACACAGGTACCAACGAGTTCTTTAACAGCGTTTTTTAACGAAGATGCCAGCATTCCTTCTATCTTCGCCTCCGCTACCTCTTTTAATTGCTCTATCGATATATCACCGGTATAATCTGTTGTGGTAGCTGTCTGCGCCTTCTCAAGCCCTATCTTTTTCTTTATCAATGCCGCAGCCGACGGTACGCCCACCGTTATCTCTATATTCTCGCCGGCAATGGTTATCTTGACCGGGACTGTCATCCCCTTATAAGCCTTTGTACGCTCATTTACAGAACTAACTATATCTTTTATATTCACCCCAAGTGGCCCCAGAGCTGGCCCTAACGGCGGTCCTAAACTCGCTTTCCCCCCCTCTATCAAGACATCCACTACGTCCATTCTTCTACTTCTCCTACCATCTATTTCTATTTATACATCTCCAGTCTATTTAAATAAAGTAGCTAAATAAAGTAGCAAGAAAACAGAAAATAGTTTATACTTTATATACTATGAATAGTGTCAAATTCACGAAGATGCACGGCTGCGGTAACGATTTCATCCTGATAGACGATCGTGACGATGTAATTCCAGAAGAAGAGAAAGGAGAACTCGCCAGGTTCTTATCTCAAAGAAACTTCTCAGTAGGTGCTGATGGCGTTTTATACCTCTGTAGGCCTACTATTGGTTCGTTTGACGTGAGGATGCGTGTCTTCAATCCCGATGGTTCAGAAGCGGAGATGTGTGGAAACGGAATACGATGCTTTGCCAAATATATATACGAAAAAGGAGTACTACGGAGCAAGATATTAAAAGTAGAGACGTTAGCGGGATTGATTCTTCCGGAAGTAGAAGTTAATGACGAGGGAATAGTAACTGGTGTAAGGGTTTTTATGGGTAAACCTATCTTTGATAAAATAGATGAAGTCTTTTATGTGAACGCGGAGATCGGAGAAGTGCGACTGACCACGTTAAGCATTGGTAATCCACACGCTGTTCTCATTATAGATACATTTGAAGGACTGGACGTTGATAGGATAGGGAAAGCTATAGAATCGCATAAGGCGTTTCCTAACAGAACAAATGTTACTTTTGTGGTGATTGCCGGTAACGGTAAGAAAGTAGAAGGGAAAAGGAAAGAGAACGAGATAAGCGTGAGGACGTATGAAAGGGGAATAGGGGAGACGTTATCGTGCGGAACAGGTGCAGTGGCTTCTGTGCTCGCGCTAAATGTGCTCTTGCCTGCGCGCGGCGTGCAAGCAGGCGGATATGGAAATATAGGTGAGCAGGTTATGGTGCATACAAAGGGTGGAGATCTGGTTGTGGAGGTCAGGGAGGAGGGAGCGTATCTCACAGGTCCTGCTGAGAAGGTCTATGAGGGTGTAGTGCCTGCTTGCTCGCTGCGCGCAGGCAAGTGGCTGAATTGAAGAGATAAGAAAAAGCATCGTAGCTGAGATGAAGGAGAGTTTAGATACCTTGTTAGAGGAATTGAGGCATATTCATCCAGATTTCAAACTCTTATCGACCGATAAGATCGAAGTAGCAGAATGGGTTAGGTGGAAATGCCTGTATGGGTGTAAAGCTTATGGTAAGCATCTGAACTGCCCGCCTTATGTGCCCGCGGTAGAGGAGACGAGGAAGCTGATACGATATTATAAGACCGCGATAGTTGCAAAATTCGACGCGCAACCGACCCCCAACGTCCATCCTTCACACCTCCATCATTTCCTCTGGGATGCTATAATAAAGTTCTATGACACAATGTACGAACTCGAGCGGCATACTTATCTCTCCGGCTATTACAAAGCATTTGCAATGGTTGGACTCTGCTGCGCATACTGCGATAAGTGCATACCGGAGAGAGGAAGAGCTGCTTTAGATCAGAAACCGGAGCTATTATGTGAACATTCACATAAAATGCGACCCGGTATGGAGAGTTGTGGGATAGACGTCTTCGAGACGGTTAGAAATGCAGGTTATGCGATAGAGACGCTAAAGTCTCTGGATGAACCGATAACCTTCTTCGGTCTGCTTCTGATAGAATAAT
>JACGMN010000008.1 GCA_014061035.1 Candidatus Methanophagales archaeon
TACTGGCTCCAATACGTCTTCACGTATCTTGCATCTGCCTTACATAACCCTCTAAGCATTCCCGGAGCAATTGGTGGAAGATGCACGAGATAACCTGTCTCGGTAGGATTCCCTTCCTCGTCAACTATTTCCATTTCTGTTCCTGGGAACGGACGCCCGGAGACAGCGGGGATGAATGGCCCTATGCCCGGGAGTGACATTATAAGAGTTCCGCCTGTCTCTGTTTGCCACCACGTATCTATGATTGGACACCTACCACCGCCTATGGTGTTGAAGTACCAGAGCCATGTCTTGCGATCCACAGGTTCGCCGACAGACCCCAGCAATCTGAGGCTGCTCAAGTCGTGTTTCTTTGGCCACTCCTCGCCGACCCGGATGAACATTCTTATCGCGGTCGGTGCAGTGTAAAGTATTGTTACTTTATTCTGTTCTACAATCTCCCACCATCGGTCCGGCTCTGGATAGTCTGGAGCACCCTCATAAACGAGCTGAGTCGCACCATTCAGCAACGGACCGTAACACGCGTAGGTGTGCCCGGTGATCCATCCAATATCGGCCGTGCACCAGTAGATATCATCGCCATGCAGGTCGAATACCCACTTAGTAGTCCAATAAGCCTGAGTCAGATACCCTCCGGTGGTATGAATAACACTCTTAGGTATACCGGTCGTCCCACTAGTGTAGAGCAGAAAGAGCATATCCTCGCTATCCATCGGCTCAGGTGGACAATCGTGGTACCGGTCATCGTCACCGATTTCTGCCATGAGCTCATGCCACCAGAAGTCCCGCCCTTTCGCCATCGTGATCTCGTTTCCCAGTCGCTTTACTACCACCACTTTCTCCACCTCTGTCGCTTCCACGATACCATCAACATTTAGTTTCAGGTCTACGCCTTTTCCTCTGCGATAGTAGCCATCAGCCGTGATGAGGACTTTTACTCCTGCATCTTTTAACCTCACCTTCAGAGCGTCTGGAGCAAAGGCGGAGAAGACGATGATGTGTGGAGCACCCAGACGCGCACACGCAAGAATAGCGGGAAACAGTTCCGGAATCATCGGGAGATAAATTCCTACTCGATCTCCTTTTTTAACTCTAAGCTTCTTCAAGACGTTTGCAAATTTATTAACTTCTATGTAAAGGTCGCTGTACGTTAACGTTCTCACGGGTTCATCAGGGGGTTCGGGAACACAGATTACCGCTATCTTGTCCCCTTTACCTGCTTGAACATGCCTGTCAACCGCATTGTAACTCGCGTTTATCTTACCGTTCACGAACCACTTCACGTATGGAGCATCCCACTGATAGGGTTTGTCCCGGTCCCATCGTTTGAACCATTCCAATCCTTCTGCCGCTAACTTTTCCCAGAATGCTACTTTATCCTCTGCTGCCTCTTCGTATATCCCGGGATCACTAACCCATGCCCTTCGCTTCATCTCTTCAGAGGGCCAGAATATGTTCTCTTCATCTGGATCTTCTATTACCCACTTTACATTTTCTAAAGTCATGTTTACTCTATTCGTATTTGTATAGCTGATACAAGAAAGAATAAATTTTATAATCGGACGCAGATGAACGCAGATAATCAGGATTTTAAATATACGGATTGAGTTTTCTGCGTAAATCTGCGTCTAAATAGCTAGAAGCTATACATTATATACAAAAAGGCAATCTATTGCACAAAACCGCTAAGTTTAAATACTGGAAACATATAGATAAGGATAGATTAAAAGATGGCGATAAAAAAAAAATTAGGGGTGTAGAAGAATATGAATAAAAGAACTACAGCTAAGGTAAGTTTAGTAGCGATAGGAGCGATAGCGATTTCAGTTACTGCGATAATTGCAGGGTGCATAGAAGTAGAAGAGCCAAAATTAACCACGATAACTCTGGGTTATCAGCCAAGCACACATCACGTTGCGGCAATGGTAGCAGTCGAGAAAGGATGGTTGAAAGAAGATCTTGCGAGATTGGGTATAGAATACGTAGATATAAAAGTCTTCCCGACAGGACCACCAATGATGACCGCGATGATGGCTGGAGAGCTTGATATTGCTTACGTGGGGTTAGCACCGCCGGTTGCCGCTCTATATAGAGGCTTGGATGCAAGGGTAGTCGCAGCAGTCAATAACGAGGGTTCCGCGCTTGTCATCCGCCCGGAACTCGTAGAAGAGTATGAGAAAGTTGGACTGCCTGCGGTATTAGCAGGAAAGAGAGTAGCGACTTTTCCACCAGGTTCTATTCAGCATACTGTGCTTACAAGATGGCTTAGAGAGCATGGGATGTGTCCGGTAGCAGATATGGATATGAAAGCGATGGGACCGGCTCCTGCACGAACGGCTATCGCAGCAGATGAAGTAGATGCTGTCTTTCTCCCCAGCCCCAGTCCGGCAATGCTCGAGATAGCAGGTGATGGAGTAATCGTTCTGTGGTCAGAAGATATAATGCCTGGTTACATCTGTTGCGGCATAGTTGCCAGTGGACGTATGATACGCGAACATCCTGAGATAGTCAAGCAGATAATCAGGACGCATATAAACGCTACAAGATGGGTAGAAGAGAATCCTGCTGAAGCGGCAGAGATATTTGTCAAGACCGTGGGAGGAGATGTAGCAACGGTAAAACGATCTTTCGAGATATGGGATGGCAGCTTTATAGTGGATCCACATCTGGGAGTAGAGAGTGCGCTTATATATGCAGATGTTATATTCGAGATAAACAGGGAGGAATTTGAGGCACATGGTATCGAACCACTTACTAAGGAAGATATCTTTGATACCAGCTTCTACGATGCGATAAGGATAGGATAGAATTGAAAGCGATAAGAGAAAAAGGGATATGGTTGGCTCCTCTAATCTTAGCCATCGTACTCTGGGAACTTGTGGCGGTACAGGTAGTAAAGGATCCAGTACTCCTGCCACCATTCTCCAGAGTAATTTTTTCTTTTTATCTGCTCCGCGAGGTTATAATTCTTGATATACTGGCGAGTCTTGTTCACTTTAGTATGGGGTTAGCACTGGCATTTTCCGTCGCATTTCCTCTTGCTATTTGTATAGGATGGTTCCAGAATGTATTTAAAGTGTTAGACCCGATCATTGAGATCTTAAGACCCATACCTCCTCTCGCCTGGATCCCGTTTGCAATTATATGGATCGGTCTTAATCCTTTTGCCGCCGGATTTATCATATTCATCGGCGCCTTCTTTCCTATCTTAATTACCAGCTATACAGGATTCAAAGATGTGCCAAAGATATTGATAGATGCAGGTAAAGTATTGGGCTGCACCGGGGATAAGAAGCTAATAAGATATGTTGCCCTACCTTATGCACTCCCATCGGTCGCTGTCGGCACTCGTGTTGGGATGGGCGTTGGATGGATGTGCGTTGTAGCAGCAGAGATATTTGGTGTGGGAATGTATGGGCTTGGGTTCAGAATTTTTAATGAGTTTATCTATTGGAAAGAGATGGATTTCATTGTCGCGTATATGCTTATCCTGGGACTGGTAGCGTTGGTTTTAGACCGTTTCTTAAGGCATTTTGTCGAGAATAAATTGTTTAAATGGAAAAAAGGGATAGTTAGACAGTGAAAAACGAGAAAAAATAAATTTTATAATCGGACGTAGATGAACGGAGATATACAATAAAAACGGAGATATACAATAAAAAATGAAGCACAAACTCAAACTCAAACTCAGGAACGTAACGAAGATGTTCAAGACAGAAGTAGGCGAAACGTGTGCATTGGAAGGGGTTAATTTAGAAGTTAAACCAAACGAATTTTTATGTATTATTGGTCCCTCTGGATGCGGTAAGACTACATTATTGAGATTAGTAGCGGGTTTAGACCACCCAAACAGTGGAGAGATTATCTTAGATGGAAAAGAAGTGGAAGGACCCTCTCCTGATAGAGGGATGGTATTCCAGGAATTTTCGCTCTTTCCATGGAGAAAAGTTATCAAAAACGTTACGATTGGACTTGAAATCCGTGGTGTTGAGAAAAAAGAGAGGTACCGGATCGCTCAGAAGTATATAGAGCTTGTAGGTTTGAACGGCTTTGAAAATAGTTATCCTTACGAACTTTCCGGTGGAATGAAGCAACGAGTAGCGATTGCAAGAACTCTCGCAACTGAGCCCGCAATATTATTGATGGATGAACCGTTTGGCTCTGTGGATGCGCAGACGAGGAATGTACTGCAGGAAGAGCTGCTGGAGATTTGGACGAGAACAAAGAAGACCATTCTTTTCGTGACTCATAGTGTTGATGAAGCAATATTTCTTGCAGATAAAGTTGCCGTGATGTCAGTGCGACCCGGACGCATTACTGAGTGCAAGAATATAGATATACCGCGACCACGAAAACGAACGAGCATAGAGGTGAATAAGGTTAGAGAAGAACTCCTCATGCTGCTCAAATCACGAGCATAAGGGTTTAGTTAAGTTATATCTTTACCTATTAAAGGTTTCTTTAAAGAGAAGAATTTATGAAGCGGATAGTCATCTGGCCAGCGTATTTAACAGCGGGGAAGACGAAGAGCGATGGAAGGATCATAGCGAGAAAGTATGCAGTGAAAACACCAAAAGTAGAAGAGATAGAAGAGGTTGCAAGGACACACAGCTTGGAACCGGTGGTGGAAGAAGAGAAAGCGTATCCGAAGACGCATTGGGAGAAGAGTGGAAGAGTGTTAGTAAATAAAAAATTTGGTGATAGAAAAGTAGAGATTGTGAATGAGATCGCGAGAGGGATAAAAGAGCTACGCGAGAAATCTAAGTTTAAGTCTAAGGCTAAGTCTAAGGCTAAGTCTAAGTCAAAGTCTAAATCTAAGTCTAAACAGAAAAGCAGAGATAAGTAGATAAATAAGGAAGTATAAATAACAAAGTATAAATAACTATGTTTGATTTTCACACGCATTCACTTTTTAGTGATGGTGAGCTCATTCCGAGTGAACTGGTAAGAAGAGCGGTATTAAATGGTTACACCGCGGTTGCAATAACAGACCATGTAGATTTTACTAACATAGAACACGTGCTGACGGGATTAAAAAAATTTGGGTTTCACGATGAACTGCCCTGCGATCGCGATATAGATGTGATGATAGGTGTTGAAATCTCGCATCTTCCACCGGAGAAGATAAGTAAACTGGTACGCAAGGCAGAGGTTTTGAATGCGGAACTTGTTATTGTACACGGCGAGACGATCGCGGAGCCTGTGGAGAAGGGGACGAACAGGGCAGCGGTGAGCAACCCATCTGTGCATATACTATCGCATCCGGGTCTGATCAGTGAGGAGGAAGCGGAACTGGCAAGGGAGAACGACGTTTATCTCGAGATCACTTCGCGAAAGGGGCATTGCCTGGCAAATGGGCATGTTGCAATGGTTGCACAAGCGGTAGGAGCGAAATTATTGCTCAATTCTGATACGCATGCTCCAGGTGATCTTCTAACAAAAGAATTCGGTGCGAGAATCCTTGCAGGTGCAGGTTTAAACAAGAGTGAAGTGATAAAAGCGATGGATAAAAATCCGCGTGAGCTATTGAAGACGATAGGGCGGTGATCTTACTTTTGTAATTTCTTCAAACTAGTTTCCTTGCGGATTTTAAAATACTATTGATAAAGGCATTATTTTTTTTCATCTCCTCGAACTCCTCTCTCGCAGCGTTTATAGACAGAGGTAGCTCTTCGCAGTTGTAACCAAAGGATTGTAATACTTTAAAAAGCGCGAATACTTCCGGAACTTCCAGATTGCTATCCTTTAACAGTTCTGCATCAGAAAATATCTTTTGCACACTACCCTCTGCAATTATCCGTCTGTTCAGCACATATACACGGTCGGCAAGCTCAGAGATGGCATTTACGTCGTGTGTTGCTGTCACAACAGTAATTCCCTCACGTTCATTTAAATCCTTTATAGTCGCTATCAACTCAGCCCTGTTACGTGGGTCGAGATTGGCAGTAGGCTCGTCAAGCACCAATATCCGCGGCTCCATAGACATAACCGCAGCCAGTGCTACCTTCTTCTTCTCGCCGTAACTGAGATGGTGAGGGCATCTCTCTTCGTAGCCAGAAAGCCCAAATCGCAGGAGAGTTCTTTCTACTCGCTCCCGCACTTCATCTTCTTTTAGCCCCAGATTTATCAGACCAAAAGCGATATCGTCAAAGATCGTTGGCATGAACAACTGGTCATCCGGGTCCTGAAAAACAATTCCAACCGCTCTTATTATATCTTCCATTCTCAGCTTCTCAACGCTCTTACCAAATACTTCTATTTCTCCACATGTACCAGTACCAGTATCGGTACCAGTATCATGGAGAATTCCATTAAAATGCAGTAAAAGAGTTGTTTTACCTGCACCGTTTGGTCCAATTATCGCAATTCTTTCGCCCTCATTCACTGCCAGACTTACATCTTCCAGCGCTTTTACACCATCTGAATACGTGTAACTGAGGTCTCGCACGGTTATCGCTTCTTTCACCTTGTCTCACCTTTTTCCTTACTCGTTGCATATTTGTATAGCTGTTGGGATGCAGAATTCTGACTCCTGTTCTCTGACTTCTGACATATATCCTGTATCCTGTATCTTCATCGTACTTATACAAATACAGAAATTGTATGCAAAAAAATCGCAAACACTATGATAGAAGCTGCTAATAGGTAATCCTTCAGCC
>JACGMN010000003.1 GCA_014061035.1 Candidatus Methanophagales archaeon
CGCAATCTCTGGCAGGATATGTGGGGTAACGAGAAAGAATAAATTTTATAATCGGACGCAGATGAACGCAGATAATCAGGATTTAAATATACGGAATTGACGGAGGAGATTCTTAGAATCTTCTATCGAGTTTATCTGCGTAAATCTGCGTAAATCTGCGTAAATCTGCGTAAATCTGCGTCTAAATAGGTGGAAGTTATACGTTATACTTTATACAATAAGTAAATGAGATGCTCTGAGTGAAATCCCCCTATGATAAACCGTTTGCTGAATAAACGAAGCATATTTCTTTAAAATCTCGCTATCCTCATAGACCGTCTCTAACGATTTCCTTGCAGAACGGTAAATAATACTCGTCCCGGGATCACAGGTCTCAAATATATTTCTCAGCACCGCGTCCTTAGACTTTATACTTAATGAGAGAATAACAACATCAAATCCTGCTACTGAAATATCTCTGCCATCAGCAAGAATAACGTCTATTTTATCGTCGAGTCCAAGTTGTTTAACATAGTCAACTGCCATATCTCTTATCTCCGGTTCTATCTCAACTACCGTTACCTGTGCCCTTGTTAAACGCGTAATAATAACTGCGGTATATGGGCGTCCACCACCAATATGAAGAACTTTAGTTTTAGCATCAATCTTCGCCAACCCGATCTCTTTCTTCACGTAACTGTAATAACCTTTATAATATATCTTGCTGACCCATGAATAACGTGAAGCATAACGCTCCATGAGCATAGTCCGCTTTAAGAGCATACTTTGTGCTATTTTATATATCTTAGAATACCAGGGCAAATGTTGCATTGATTATACCTCCCATGATAAATGCAATAACTATCGTTGATAAGACAATGAATATCGCATATTTTACGCCGAACTCTTTTATTAAAATGGGAAAGACAGCAGCACAGGGAATATAAAAAAGTGCTACAATTGAGCCTACAATCAATTGGACTATGGTAAGGTCAAGGTTAAGCAGGACAGCAATTGCCAGTTCCCGCCTTATAATGCCAAGAATCAAACCGACACTTGCCTCTGCCGGCAGACCTAATAGGCCAACGACAATCGGCTTGAATAAGATACCGATATGATAAAGTATTCCCGTCTCGTATAATATAGCGGCGATGAAAACGCCAAATACAATGAGTGGTACCGCTTGAAAAAGGTAGGAGCTTACCTGCATCCAGATCTTCTTTGCCACTGCTCTCAGATTTGGAATGCGGTATGTTGGAATTTCCATAAAAAAAGTCGGTGTACTCCCTATCAATAATTTATTCATAATCATCCCGGCAATTAGTATGAATAGAAATGCGATTATATAAACTATCACAAGTGCAGGTATTGATCGTCCAGCGAGTAGAGCAACAATTGCTCCGGTCTGTGCCGCACAAGGAATTGCCATGCACATAAGCGTGACGACGATAATCCGCTCTCGCTGCGTGTCCAATGCCCTGCTTGACAAAATCCCACCTACTGTACAACCAAATCCGAGTAGAAATGGTATGACTGCGCCTCCGTGAGTACCGATACGGTGAAATAGAATATCTAACAGGCAAGCCAGGCGTGATAAATATCCAGTATCTTCTAAAATAGCAAGAATAAGATAAAATGCGAGTAGATATGGCAGAACCAATGCCAGGGGCCAACCAATTCCATCAATAAGTACTCCAAAATGACCGATCAGTATCTCACGAACTATTATACCCTCGGGAACTATTGCAGTAACACCAGTTCTAATTGGAGGAAAGATAAAGCCTTCAAAAAAGGGTAATAGTACGAACCGTCGTAGTCCCATTCCGATAGCAATGATCAGAGCAAAAGCTAAAAGGGCAACCAGAATAGCGATAGGGATACCGGTAGCTGGTTTAATGGTCATATCGCTCAATTTTTCTGTGAAAGTATGATGACGGTGAGTTATAGTCTGAACCTGCTTGATGATACTACCGATCTCAGCCCACCTCTCATCATCGGTACGCGGGGGATGTGGAGGCAGCTCCGATTTCGCCTCAGGAATACGTGAGATGAGTTCTTCGAGTCCTTCATCAGTAACAGCAGTGGTAGGAACGAGCGGTACACGCAATAAAGACTCTAATTTTTGCAGATCAATATCTATTCCCAGATGTTTGGTCTCATCCCAGATATTAAGTGCTACAATCACCGGTATATTCTGCTCAAGCAGGCTGAGTGTCAAATATAAATTACGTTCTAAATGAGTGGCATCAATGACATTAATGACCAGATCCGTATTACCGGCATTCAGCATCTCAACAGCTACTTCTTCTGCCTTATTTGTTGGGCTCAGGGTATAGGCACCAGGCACATCAATTATCTCTGCAGTAAGTTCAGGCGTCTTCAAAAAGCCTTTAGTAAATTCTACTGTAGTCCCCGGATAATTAGATGCAATAACGTTGATCCCTGTCAATCGCGAAAATATAACACTTTTCCCTACATTCGGATTGCCCATTAAAAGTATCTTCATTCGTCTATTTTCTTTATTGGTTCTATCGCTTCAACAACAATCTTCTCTGCCATACCTTGACCAACAGCAATTAGAGACCGGTCTATCTCAATAACAATAGGTCCACGAAGAGGTTGAGAAGTTATCTGGCGAACAGTCTTCCCAACTCTGATCCCTAAGGCGGCCATGCGTCTCTGAAATCTCTGCCCACCAGCTAAATGTTTTATTATTGCTGTTTCCCCGCTACTTAAATCGAATAATCTTGTTTCATCCATTTTATGCACTACTATTAACTACTATTATATACTATAATGTTAGGGATACAAAAACGTTACCCTAAAAATATTCGGGTTTAAATAAAAAAACCTAAAAAAAAAGAAAAAGAAAAACGGTTCGGTAAACTTTCTGCTTTTACTTTTACTCGGATTCTTTCTGCATCTGTTCCATGTGCTCTATCAAGTTATGCATATGGTCATCAAGATTCTTCAAGTGCGCACTTATTGTGTCTATATCCCTTCGCACATGTTCGATGTCCTCGTGAACATGTTTCACGTCTTCACGCACATGCTTCTTGAGCTCTTCTATATCTGCCATTTTTTGCGTTACCTCCTATAATTACTATAATGTTAGGGACACAAAACGATTAGCCTAAAAATATTCGGATTTGTGGGGGGACCTAAAAACGATGGTACTTGTATAGGTGTGAGGTGTGAGGTCTTTGGCTTACGGGATACTCACACCTCACACCTAGGTTCTAGGTTCTAGGTTCTAGTGTCCCACCAATTTAGTTTTGGAACACTTTTATAACCTATGAGTGCCATGATGTTTTCATGGTAGAAATAAAGCTTAAAGAGGACGAAGTGAAGTTTCTCAAGGACTTTGTGAAAAAGGGCCGGAAAAGTGCAAGAGCTCTAACCAGAGCACATATTCTATTGCTATCAAACCAGCAAAAAAGGGATACGGAGATAGCAGAAATATTAGATGTTGGTAGAAAAACAAAACAAAACCTTGGTTAAGACGGATGTGGTGCATTCAGACGATTAATGCAGAATATAGAAAACGAATATACGATGTTCTCAACTTGTGTGAAGAAGAGTATGACATGAAAAGTCAGATCATCCGTTTTGATGAGAAACCAAAGCAACTTCTTGGAGATACGAGAAGGTCTATCCCTATGAAGCCAGGAAGTCCTGAGAAATACGATTATGAATAACCATGGTAGATTTCGCACAATTCGTGAAGATGCTTGTTGATGAAGAATATCCAGACATTGAAAATATCGAGTGCACCGGCAGGCGGATTGGAGACATGGAAAACCTGGCATACGAAGTGGCAGCATGGACTAAGAGACGGAATGACGATGAGAAGAAGATCAATTGGAATTTTACGAGTGAGAATGCTGATGAGAAATTGTCCAAGCATTATGTTCCATAATTAAATTGTAGAGACACTAGGTTCTAGGTTATAGGTTCTACGTTCTATGTTCTACGTTCTACGTTCTACGTTCTATGTTCTACGTTCTACGTTCTACGTTCTACGTTCTACGTTCCCTCACACCTCACAACTCGTACCTTCGTCGCAGCTAAATAAATACAAACGATGTAACTACTCAGATTCAAAGTTCCGGGGTTCACGGTTAGAAAACGATGATAGTAAACCCGTATGAAGAGCGCAAGCTGGACAACCGTGAACCGTAAACGGTTCTACGTTCTACGTTCTACGTTTTGCTTTGTTCCCTGAACCGTGAACCGTGAGCCCCTCAACGTAGAACGTAGAACCCTGCAACGTAGAACCCCGAACCCCGAACCCTGAACCTCACTCACCAGCACCTTTCACACCCAAAACGTCAAGCTCCCATTCCTGCAATCCTACTCCTCTTAAATGGTCTCTGTTCCCTCTCAGACTCTCTATTGCATTTATTCCCATCCCACCCAGCATCTCCTTCATCTCCAAACTCCAACCCCTCAACAGGTTCATCAGACGTCTGGCTGCAATATCAGGGTTTATCCGTTTCGCAAGATAAGGGTCTTGTGTGCATATCCCCCAACTGCATCTCCCGGTATAACACTTCTGACATAGCGTGCAGCCCATCGCGACCAGGGCAGCAGTGCCTATGTAAACTGCATCTGCACCGAGAGCAATCGCTTTAATCACATCCGCACTGCATCTTATCCCGCCAGCAGCGATGATTGAAGACCGATTCCTAATTCCTTCTTCTCGAAGCCGCTGGTCTACCGATGCAATCGCAAGTTCTATCGGTATGCCTACATTGTCCCTTACTATCTTCGGTGCTGCACCGGTTCCGCCCCTTAATCCATCCAGAGCTATTATATCGGCACCTGCACGAACCATTCCGGAAGCTATCGCGGCAGAATTGTGAACCGCAGCAATCTTCACGCTTACTAACTTCTCATAGTTCGTAACCTCTTTAAGCGCATAGATGAGTGTTGACAAGTCCTCTATTGAATAAATATCGTGCTGTGGTGCTGGTGAAATGGCATCTGAGCCCTCCGGAATCATCCTCGTTTCTGCGATAGAATAAGAAACTTTCTCTGCAGGAAGATGCCCGCCTATTCCCGGCTTAGCACCCTGCCCTATCTTTATCTCGACCGCAGTCGAGCAGTTAAAATATTCAGCATCAACGCCAAACCTACCTGAGGCACACTGTACAATTGCATTCTTCCAGTATTTTGCACGTAAATCCTTCGGCAGACCCCCTTCTCCTGTGTTGAACAGCGTTCCATATCCGGATGCGGCGATTGCAAGTGATTTAAACGCCTGGTAGCTTATCGCGCCATAAGACATAGCGGAAAATACTATTGGTGTCTCTATCATCACAGTCGGCGGGAGTTCCATCTTTATTTCAACGTCTTTAAATTCTGAGCCCGGCTCCAGCTCCAAAGCCAGACTATCTAATTTCTGTCCTAAAAATGTCCTCAGTTCCATAGGCTCTCTTAACGGGTCAATAGAGGGATTTGTTACCTGCGATGCGTTCAATACTATATGGTCAAAGTAAATTCGATATGGCTTATCATTACCACATCCTGCAAGTATAATGCCGCCAGTCTCCGCTTGTTTTTTCAAATCACTTATCCTCTCCCTCGTCCAGCCATAGTTAAGTCTATATGCAAACTGATTAGAGCTGACGCTCAGGGCATTCGCGGGGCAGAAGATAACACATCTCTGACAGCCCACGCATTTCTCTGCATCAGAAAACATCCTCTCAAGTTCTCCGTCATACCGCTGTGTCTCGAATGCACATTGTCTCTCGCAAACCCGGCACCTGATGCACCGCTCCTCCTCCCTATCAATCTTGAACTCTGGTAGTAGATATGATTTCATCGTCTGTATTCCACCTTACGCCACCAAAAAATCTTTATTCAATCTGCCCAATAATAGGCTCTCCACCATCTGGTGTCCATACTTTATCCAGTTCTTGCGGTGATGCCAATCTTATCGCCGCCTCCTCCGAGGACAAATAAAGCATTTCTCCCTTCACACCAGCAGTAAGTGGTCGCAATCTTATTCTATCTGTCAAGCCTATCATCACGCCATGATGCGCAATTATCACGGTAAAAGGCCCGTTCATCAGTAATGGTGCATAGACCATTCGCAACGTTCTCAGCAATTTCTTCTCTTTTTCATCTTTCTTCTCCTCTATCGACTTCCAGACCGGCGGAGCTAAAATTTTCGCAACCACGCTCACCGGAAGCTGCTGTCTCCTCATCAGCAAATCTACTGCGTATGTCATCACCTCTGAGTCAGTCTGCAAGGTGCAATGATAGCCATACATCTCTAAATAACGACGGTTCGTTCCGTAAGAAGAGATCTCTCCATTGTGAACAACCGTCCAGTCGAGCATACTGAACGGATGAGCACCACCCCACCAGCCCTGGGTATTGGTTGGGAATCTCCCATGAGCGGTCCATATATAACCTTTATATAGCTGATCAAGGAGGTAATATTCTGCAATATCTTCAGGGTAGCCGACACCCTTGAAGACGCCCATGTTCTTTCCAGACGAGAAGACATAAGCGTCCTTTATCTTTGTATTTATCTCCATCACCTTCTGCACAACATAATCGTCATCAGAAAAAATCTTATCTCCACCTTTCTTATCTGGTGCCGCAAAATACCGCCATACCAGTGGCGGGTTCTCAATACTCGCACTATACTGCTTCTGCTCTGCATGCGGTATCTCCTCATCATAAACCACGTCAAAATTCGTATTTAAAAACGCATCGGTCTCTTTCTTCGATTCTTCATTCCTTCCTTCAACCATGATATGCAATGCATAATACTCTTTATACTCAGGATAAAGCCCGTAAATTGCGAATCCGCCTCCAAGACCGTTACTCCGGACATGCATATTTGCTATCGCCCTTATAACCCCTTCGCCTGTGAATCTCTCTCCACTCGTGTTCATTGCACCGAAGATTGAACAAGCACTTATTTCGTGCTCGTAGCTCACTCTCCTTTTTCTCAATCCAGATTCTCTCTTTACCATTTCATCGTACCTGTACAAATACCTCGCCTCAGCTCTTCAGGAAGACTAATAAGTCCGAAATCATCGCTGAGTAGCTCTTCTTTGAACGATGATACATTTATCCCAGCCCTCATCAAGCCAAGGAATATCCCTCCTCTCTCTATTTTATTCATAAGTATCATACCAATCAGACGATTATCCCGGATCACTATCTTCTCGTAAATCTTCTTCTCCTCGTCTATCTCTTTCAAGACCGCGTAACCGTTGCCGTTCTCTTCATCTTCAGCACTAATCCCTGCTGTTATGACCGATAGTCCGAAGAAATGCATAGAATTCATATTCGTACCCCATCGGTATTCTTTTTCAAGACCGCACATATTGAAGCCGGCAATTCTTCCGCCTGCGTATGCCGCAGCCCATACCGGAGTAAGCCGATAATCCTGCTGTGCAAAGTCATAAACCTCTGCACAGTCACCGCAGGCATAGACATCCGGAACAGAAGTCTTCATTCGTCTATCTACTACTATCCCGCGATTTATCTTCACCTCCGTGTCTCGAACAAGCTCTACCCTCGGTCCGACGCCCGCAGCGATGATAAGCAAATCACATTTTATTTCTGTACCATCGTTCAAGATAACGCCTTCAACACTTCTTTCACCAGTCACCGCCTTCAGCGTATGCCCTATTAACATTCTCAGACCGCTCTCCTTCAAATGGTTTTTGACCATGCGAGATGCTGTACCGTCAAAAACTTCTGGTAGTAGCCTCTCTGAACGTTTAATAACCGTTACATCCAACCTGTTCCTAATCAACGCCTCCGCAGCCATTAAACCTATTCGACCACCGCCGAGAACAACCGCCTTTTTCACGAACCCCGATTCCACCCTCCTCTTTATCTCTATCGCATCGTCCAGAGAGGTAAAAGTGAAAACCCCTTCTTTATCGAATTTCTCGCCGTAATTGGAATCGTAGCTGTAGCTCAAACCCTCTATTATCGGTACAGACGCGAGACTACCGGTTGCAAGCAGAAGTTTTCCGTATCTTATCCTTTGTCCATCCGCGATCTCTACCTCTTTATGTAGGAAATCAATTCTCACCGCTTTTTCACCCAGAATAGCACGGATATTATTTTTCACATAAAAATCCGCGGCTCTGTAATACATCTTCTCCAATTCAAACTCTCCCGCGAGGTAATAAGGAATAAGCGCCCTTGAATATGCCTGGTACTTCTCCGCGGCGACCATGATACACTCTCCTTCGCGGTCAACCTCCCTTATCGCTTCCACCGCGGCGATTGCTCCTGCTGAATTCCCTATGACCAAATATTTACAGTCCATGCTATAGCTATAGTTAGTTACCTATCCTATTCTGATTCTGCGTGCTCAACTTCCAGCACCAGCGCCAGCCTCAACGCCTCGTTTGGACACTTCTCCACACAAATGGGCTCTTCCCTACCCACGCCTTCGCAAAAGTCGCATTTCCACGCTTTACCACGAACCTCGTCCATTGCTATCACTCCATAAGGACATGCAAGCACGCAGCTCCAGCAACCAACGCATCTGGATGTATCGTGCATAACAACCTCGTTCCCCTTATAAAGAGCGCCGCTAATGCAAGAGTAAACGCAATCTGGCTCTTCACAATGCCTGCATTGCAAAGCAAAGGAGACAGCTCCTCTTTCTTCTACTTGCACCCGCTGGATTGCTCGTTCCTTCTCGTAAAGAAATGCTTTTAATACCTTCTTCGATTTGGAATGCTCTATCCGGCACCAGACCTCACAGAGCCTACATCCGATACAGACTTCCTCTTTGCAATATATCCTCCTCATAATACCCCTAAATACTCCTTCAACTCCCATTCTGATACGTCTTTGCGATAGCTGTCCCATTCTATCTTTTTAGAAGTGATGAAGTTCTCGAAGACATGGTCCCCTAACGCTGCCCTCACCAGCTCACTATTCTCTGTCAGCGCAATTGCTTCAATCAAGCTGCCGGGCAGCGATTTTATTCCTGCCTTTTCTTTTTCTTCTTCACTCATCAGATAGACGTCTTTCTCTGTCGGTGCGGGCAGCTCATACTTGTTCTTCACACCAGCCATTCCAGCGGCAAGCATCACAGAAAATGCAAGGTATGGATTGCATGCCGGATCAGGACTTCGAAGTTCCAAACGCGTTGCTTCCTCTTTTCCCGGCTTATACATCGGCACACGGACGAGTGTAGAGCGGTTCCGACGCGCCCACGAGATGTACACCGGAGCTTCATATCCTGGAACTAAACGTTTATATGAATTTATCCATTGATTGGTGACTGAGGTTATCGCTGGTGCGTGAGCTAATAATCCTGCGATATACCCTCTGCCTGTCTCTGATAGACAGTACTCATCATTCTGGTCGAAGAACGCGTTTTTACCGTTATTGAACAGCGATTGATGTGTATGCATTCCCGACCCATTTACGCCAGAGATGGGTTTCGGCATGAATGTAGCATAATATCCGTATCGATGCGCTATCTCCTTTACTACAATCCGGTGTGTCATCACCTGATCCGCCATCGTCAGTGCATCCTGGTATCTAAGGTCTATCTCATGCTGAGAGGGCGCAACTTCGTGGTGGCTATATTCTACTTCTATTCCCATTTCCTCGAGTGTGAGGATCGTATCCCGCCGCAGATCGCTTCCCGCATCGAGCGTAGTCAAGTCGAAGTATCCCCCCTCATCCAGCACTTCAGGATTCTTAGAGTTATGCAAGTAAAAAAATTCCAGCTCCGGACCGATATAAAAGGTGTAACCCTCTTCATTCAAGCGCTCTAAATTCCTTTTCAATACATATCTCGGATCACCCTCGTAATGACTGCCATCAGGCTGTAAGATATCGCAGAACATTCTCGCAACTGCGCTCTCTTTTGGTCTCCAGGGAACAATCTGAAATGTAGCGGGGTCAGGTTTCGCGAGCATATCACTCTCGTCAATCCTCGCGAATCCCTTTATCGAAGAGCCGTCAAAGCCCATCCCCTCGTCAAAGGCGCCTTCCAATTCTTTCGGCGTGATTGCAAAGCTCTTCAACTGCCCCAGAATGTCTGTGAACCACAACCGGACGAACTTAACATTCTGCTCTTCTACAGTTTCTAATACCGCCTCTTTTCTTTTCTTGATCTTTGGCTCTTTTTCCATTATTTTCGTCATCTATTTATTGTATGCCTCCTTAAAAATCCATTTGACGCCGTCCCTATTTTAGACTATTTGAGAACTTTTCAGAACTGTTCATAAATAGGGGTTCGGGGTTCAGGGTTCAGGGTTCACGGTTGTCCAGCTTGCGCTCTTCATATTGCTTGAGATAGCTGGTGAATCCACGAACAGCAGCACGTGATATCTAGATTGTCAGGTTCATGGTTCGCAGTTCACGATTCACAGTTGGTTATCTTATCTTCATACTGGTTTATGTTCATCATTTTCTAACCTTGAACCGTGAATCGTGAACCATAAACCGTGAACCCTGAACCCAAGTAGTTACGATTCAAGTATCTTATCTACTTCCTCTTTATCTGCGTCCATCACATAGGATATACCACTGATCTCTGCTGATTCTTTGGTCAATGCAGCTATGTCATCGCGGGTAATGTATTCCAGTGCGAACTTACGGCTTCCGCACATCAACTGACGCTGACCCTGTGCAAGTCTTTCCAGGTACGTATAGATACCTATTGCACCAGTAGGAATTTCATCGAATCTCGTACCGAACCGCCTCTTCAATTCCGGTGCAGTAACGAATATCTCCTCAACAGTACTGCCGAACTGTTTGAAATATACAGGCACCTCGCCCTCATCTGCGATCCATTTACCAATGTTCTTGCCCACCATGGCGGCGGCAAGCGGTGCTCTTGCCATTCCGATGAGTTTGAAATACGGCGCGCCCAACGCCAGTCCTTTGAATATCTGATCTTCTAAGGTGAATCCTCCTGCTATCGCGACGTCGGGAACGAACTCACCATTCTGTGCAAGCATGTCAAGATACTTATAGAGTAAGGAGAAAATCTCCACCGGTGGCACGCCCCACTCGTTCATCATTCGCCAGGGACTCATACCTGTTCCGCCACCGGCCGCGTCTACCGTCAAGAGGTCAATCTCCGCCTTTGAACTGTACTTTACCGCTCTTGCTAAGTCTGCAGGCCTATATGCACCGGTCTTTAAGAATACGTACTTCGCACCAATCTCCCGGAGTTCTTCAACACGATTCAAGAAGCTCTCTTCTGTCACCATCCCTACTCGCGAGTGGCGTTCAAACTCTTTGAAGCTTCCGTTCTCAAACGCATCGATTACGTCCTTATCTGTCGGATCAGGAAGGACGATGTATCCTCTGCTCTTGAGGAACTGTGCCTTCTTCAAGTCCCCGATCTTGACCTCGCCACCAATGTCCTTTGCTCCCTGACCCCATTTTATTTCTACAACCTCCACATCCAGCTCAGAGATGGCATATTCCTGAATACCAAGTCTCGTGTCCTCTACATTTGCCTGAACAATTATTGCTCCATAACCATCCTGCTGCCATTCCTGGTATAGCCTTACCCGCCACTCCAGGTCTTTGGAATATACTACTCGTCCATCAACAATCTCGGTCGTCTTGTCCATGCCGCAGATGTTTTCACCGATAGTCAGAGGAATACCGGAGATTGCGCATCCTATTGCCAGTTCTGCCCAGTTGCTCGTTGCAATTGCTGTCGACCCGAGACCAGGGACGATCAGTGGCTGTTTCACTTTTATACCTTTATCTCTGCCTATTCTACTCTCCAGGTCCACCGCGGGAAAGATTGCTTTATCGCTATCTGCCGCTATTCCTTCAGCTCCAACCGCGGTTCCAAGGATAGTAAAGAGAGAAAGGTCAAGGGGATAATTTTTCTCTGCCGCCGCCGTGATGATACCGAAAGGCTGTGGGTATATAATCTCGCTGCCCCTATAAGCTGACTTCCCTATCTCACACATCCCTATACAACCGTCTACGCAAGTTGCGCACATTCCACTCAAGCTTGATATCGCTTCTTCTGTTCTATTCTTCGTCAGCGTCGCCGCTGATGCATTTAGCTTCGTTATAGACATTTTACCCCCGATCCTTCATCATCTTTATTCTCTTTCAGGCAAACCGGTTCGAGATTCAGGCATGCTCCACAGACCACACCTGGAGGTTCCGGTCCCTGACATCTCAACTGGCATACCGGACAGATATACATACACGCACCACAATTACGACAGAGCTCTGATTTTAAGTCAAAAGGCGGAGCTACTCTACGCTCTTTTCCACGGCCCGCGAAATCGATCGCCTTTGCCCCCATCTGTTCTGCACAGACCCTGACGCAGAGACCACAGAGGATACAATTTTCATTCTTCGCTGTAAACCTGACTCTTTGCACGCCCATTTTAGCTGCTAAGTCCTGCAATGTCTTTGAACTTGGGCATCTTGCTAACAATAACTCGACCAGTACCTTTCTCGTCCTAACTACTCTTTCAGAATCTGTCCGTACCACTAATCCAGCAGCGACCGGATAGTTACAGGCAGTTGCCACTTTCGTTCTTTCTCCTTCACCCATCTCCACTACACATAGGCGGCAAAGACCGCCCGGGCTTAGACCGTCATAATGGCATAGTGTAGGTATCTCTATCCCGTAGAATCTGCACGCGTCCAGGACAGTCCAGTAGTCTTCTACATGCACTACTGTACCGTTAACAGTCATCGTTTTCATTTTTTATTCTTTATTGTTTGTATAGAAAGTAGAAGTATAAAGAACAACTAGTCTTTAAAGATAAAGGAAAGAAGGAGTCCCGAAGATGGAAGAAGAGATAGAACTTGCGTTAGATAAGTATAGAAAAGCAGGTGAGATTCTGGCAGAGGTGAAAGAAGCGTCGGTATCGAAAGTAAAGGAAGGAGCATTATTGTTAGAGGTTGCGGAATTTGTTGAGAATAGCATACGAGAAAAGGGTGGTGAACCTGCATTCCCTTGTAATATATCCAGAAACGAGGAAGCTGCACATTCTACTCCTGCTATTGATGACCCTGCCGTCTTTGGTAATAACGACCTCGTTAAGATAGATCTTGGGCTCCATCTGGACGGTTATATCGCGGACTCTGCAGTGACTATAGATTTGAGTGGCGAAAACGATGACCTGGTGAGCGCATCTGAAGCTGCGTTGAACGCCGCGATAGAGATTATTCGTGACGGCGTAAGTACTGTTGAGATAGGCGGTGCGATTGAGAACGCTATAAGAGAGCACGGATACAAACCAATCGTTAACCTATCCGGGCATGGTCTCGCACGGTATGATCAACACACGTCGCCCACTATTCCCAATCTGCGGTATGAGCACGGAGTGATTTTAAAGGAGAACGATGTTGTCGCAATAGAGCCGTTTGCAACAAATGGTATGGGAAGAGTTGTAGAAGGTGGTAACGTGGAGATATACAGTTTAAAAAAGGCAAAGCCAGTCCGTCTTAGCGCGGCGAAGAAGCTGCTTAAAGAGTTAGAAAATTATCAAGGATTACCATTCGCCCGGCGGTGGTTGTCAGGAGAGCGGCTTGATTTAGCACTCAGAACCGTGAAAAACACGGGCGCTTTACGTCTGTATCCGGTCTTGCGCGATGAAGGGCGAGGATTAGTCTCGCAAGCAGAACATACCGTAATTGTTAAGAAGGATACGTGCGAAGTGACAACGTAACTACTTGGGTTCACGGTTCACGGTTGTCAAGCTTGCGCTCTTCATATTTCTTGAGATATATCTTTGAACCGTTTAATTTTCACCGGTCTAACCATGAACCGCGAACCCCGAACCCTGATTTAACACGCAGACAAAAATAGTAAAGCATATCAATAACAAGAGACTAAATAGAAATCGAAAGCTGATGAATATCTGATGAAGATGAATATCTGATGAATATTATATACGAAATATCAATTTTACCTGTAATTGCAGTGCTTCTGCCATTCCTGGCTGCCGGCGTGATATATTATGCCGGGAACAAATCAGAAGGTTTGAGAGACTCCCTCTCCATCA
>JACGMN010000033.1 GCA_014061035.1 Candidatus Methanophagales archaeon
AATACTGCTACGAGAAACGAGCGCGATGAATATGTTGCGATCACCAATCCCACCGCAAATCCCGTAAATATCGAAGGCTGGAGCATAACAGATACCGAAGGAATAATGATATTCATTCGAAAAGGTCTACAAGATACGAATCAGTGCAATGACTGGCTTATCCTTCCTATCGGCGCTTCTTATCACACGCCAGAGAAATTCTTCTCTTCCGGAGATGGAGATGCAATCGCAGTCGCCACCGCTTTTGTATCACCTGATTCTAGTTTCTCTGTCCTGCAGGCAGAACTAAACAATGCCAGTTCATCGTTGTATATCAACATCTATCAATTTGAGAGTCCACACCTTATGGATCTCGTTTTAGATGCAATAAATCGAGGCGTGCGAGTGAGGCTACTCCTCGAAGGCAGCCCTCCTCGTGGGATCAGTGATGCAGGACTATACATTGCAGCGCGGATAAAAGAAGGAGGCGGTGAGGTTAGACTCGTACACGAACCATTCCTCAATCATGCCAAATATGCTCTTATCGACGATAAAACAACTGTTGTAATCTCAGAAAACTGGAAGAATACCGGTGTTCCAGTCAACACTACCTTCGGGAACCGTGGGAGGGGTATCGTGCTAAGAGATGAAGGTCTTGCGGATTACTTTACAAAGGTATTTCTTAATGATTTCTACAGGGCAGAAGATTCGAGGTATGAGTATAAGTATGAGTACGAATTCACCATAACGAGAGAGATACCTGGAGGTAAATATACGCCGGTCTTCGAGCCACTCACGATCCACAGCAATCTCACGGTGATTCCTGTATTAGCACCAGATACCGCAATGAGTAATGAGACGATATTAGGCGCGATAAATAGTGCAGAAGAGACAATTTTTGTGAAGCTGTTTTCAACAGGAAAATTCTGGGGTGTAGAACCCAATCCCTTTATTGCTGCGTTGATAGAAGCGGCAAGGAGAGGATGCGAGGTTAAAGTGCTGCTCGATTCCAGACAGTATAATTTAGATGATTGGAATGATAATGACGAAGCGATAGCGTGGATGAATAGTGTAGCGAGGGAAGAGAATTTGAGTTTATACGCGGAACTGGCGGATTTAGACTCGTTAGGGTTGGCTAAAATACATAATAAGGGACTGATCGTCGATGGTAAGGTAGTAATTATCTCATCGCTGAACTGGAATGCCAACTCTATTCGTAACCGGGAAGTAGGCGTGATAGTAGAGAATGATGCGATAGCCGCGTTCTATACCGGCGTTTTCTTCCATGATTGGAACATCTCGGTGAAAGGAGAAGGGGAGGAAGAATGGCATGGTGGAGACGGAAGCAAAGAGAGAAGATCTACATGGATAAGAATTGCCCTGGTGGTATTTACACTCTTTATTTCTTTTCTTATTTTCAGTGTAGTTAAGCGGTATCAAAGGCTATGAATAACTACTCAGGTTCAGGGTTCAGGGTTCAGGGTTCAGGGTTCACGGTTCACGGTTGTTCGCCTTGCGCTCTTCATATTTCTTAAGATTTCTTCATATTTCTTAAGATTATTTCTTGAGATAGTATTTGTATAGGTACGATGAAGATACAGGATGCAGGATGCATGTCAGAAGTCAGAGAACAGAAGTCAGAGAACAGAAGTCAGAATTCTGTATTCTATTCTCTGATTTCTGTCTTCTGTGTTAACTTTTCAGACAAAGAATTAACAATTTCATTAAAGCTGAGGAATCGGGCATGTTTCATTAAAGCTGAGGAATCGGGCATAAATCATAGTCCTGCATCCGGCATCTTGCATCCTGCATCCCAACAGCTATGCAAATACAATTGCTGATATGAAATCACCATAGAGAACAGCAATGAAAAACCCTGCGGTTAGATAGACGATGAAAGGTAGTTCTGGTGTAATCCAGACTTTTCTGATTTTTCCCTTCCGGTTCAGGGCTTCCAGATGACTCAATATCTCTTCTGTCGGTTCTATCCCGCCCCATACGTACTTCCACTCTTCAGGCTTCACTCTCG
>JACGMN010000058.1 GCA_014061035.1 Candidatus Methanophagales archaeon
GGGGTAAAGATGAAATTGTTACGGAGATGGGGGCGTTAAGGGGGGATTTAAAGTCGTATATGGAGAATAAGTTTGCGAGAATCGAGTATGAGATAGGAGGGATAAAGGCTAAAATCGGGATGGTTTAGTCAAAAGGAATACGATGTTAACAAAACGGATAATCCCGTGTTTGGACTGTGATCTTGGCGTGCCGGGAGGACGAGTAGTCAAAGGGATAGAGTTCAAGCAGATAAAATCTGCGGGCATTCCCTGGGAGCTTGCGGCGAAATACGATGAGCAAGGTGCAGATGAGCTTGTCTTTTTGGACATCACCGCTTCGCACGAAAGAAGAGAGATGATGGCGCACGTGATAGAAAAAACCGCGAGTGATGTCTTCATACCTCTCACCGTTGGTGGCGGGATTCAGAGCATAGACGATGCGAGAAGAGTTTTTAACGCCGGTGCAGACAAAGTCTCTGTGAACACCGCGGCAGTAAAGGATCCCGAACTTGTGAATGAGCTTGCAGAACGGTTCGGTAGCCAGGCTTGCGTAGTCGCGATAGATGCAAAGAGGAAGTATCTGCGAAGTGAAGAAGGCGAGCATGGAGTAGAGATAATCGATACAAAAGAAGGCAAATGCTGGTTTGAGTGCTCCTTCTACGGCGGTAGGAAGTTCACAGGAATGGATGCGGTAAAATGGGCGGTGGAAATAGAAGACCGCGGAGCCGGTGAGATACTGCTCACGAGTATGGACCGCGATGGAACAAAAGACGGATTCGATCTGGAGTTGACGAGTGCGATCTGTGAACGAGTAAATATTCCTGTTATAGCGTCCGGCGGTTGCGGCACGCCGTCACACATAAAGGACGTCTTCACGTTGACCGATGCTTCTGCGGCACTCGCTGCCTCTATCTTTCACTACGGGGAATACACGGTTCGTGAGATCAAGCAGTATCTGAAAGAGAATGGCGTTCATGTCCGGTTATAAATAAGGCAGAGGCAAGTTCAAACGTTATTTATATACGATGAAATCTATTAGAATTAGAAATAGTAATGAGAGGAGCATGTTATGATTGAGTACTGCACATCTTGCGGAATAAATCTGCTGGAAAAGGGCTTCATCGTTTTTCCGTGCCCGAGCTGCGGAAAAGTCGATATAGGTAGATGTACGAAGTGCAGAAAGCAAAGTAATTTATACACGTGTGATGAATGTGGGTTTGTAGGTCCGTAAAAAAATGAGATGGCAAGGTAAATCCAGGCGAAAGTCTACTGGTGGAAGGCTTCATCTTCATCGGAAGAGGCGGGGATATGAAGCAGGTAGACCAGCAGCAGAGACTACTATCGGAGAAACACGGCGGAGAGAGATCAGAACGCTGGGCGGGGGCAGTAAAATGCGGTTATTGAGGTGCGAATTTGCAAATGTTGCGGATCCTAAAAGTGGAACTACAAGAACCGCTAAAATAATCACGGTAAAGGAAAATCGCGCAGACCCTTTCTACGCACGGAGGAATATCGTCACAAAAGGTGCTGTAATCGTGACTGACATCGGTGATGCGGTAGTTACAAGCAGACCGGGTCAGGATGGGATTGTGAATGCGAGACTGATTTAATTGTTTAATTTAACTGAGCCATATTTTGTAAAGTGCTAAAGTCACGATGAATAAGATAACTGAGGGTATAAAGGAATAGGTAATGCCAAATAGGTAAACGAAGATTGTTGAACTGACTGGTCCCAGCATGAATCCTAAGTTCTTTGCAGATTCAAATATGCCAGAATAAGCGCCATACCTTTCCGGCGGCACGATATCCGTGACTCGCGCCTCTATTAACGGTTCTATGAAAGTCGTGCCGAGAGATATGAGGGTTATCGTTATTAACAGGGCAGGAAACGCCTGCAGGAATCCTAAAGGTATGATGAATATAATCGAGATTACGAACCCGATAAGGATCAATCGCGATTTACCGATTCTATCACCTAACCTACCCAACGGTATCTGGAAGATAAGGAAAGGAGCGAGAGAGATACCGAGCCATAGTCCTATCATGAAAGGA
The DNA here is from genome assembly GCA_014061035.1 of Candidatus Methanophagales archaeon. Lineage (GTDB taxonomy): Archaea > Halobacteriota > Syntropharchaeia > Alkanophagales > Methanospirareceae > JACGMN01. The sequence continues at coordinate 2,032 of JACGMN010000058.1, forward strand.
CTATAGCCCAGATAGTGAAGGAACAACGGACCGAAGACCCATCTAGCAGAATACCAGAAAAAGAGCGAGACGGTGCAGAATGCCAGGGCTTTAAGTTCACGTTGCTCCAGGAACTCCTTGAGCAGTGTTAAGAGTTCCTCATTACGTCTCTCGTTGCTCGCTCTCTTTCTAATGTTACTATTGCAGTTATTATCGTTTAATTTGAAGACCAGCGCCAGCGATACGAGTAGTAGCAGAGCAGCGAAGATATAATTGGTTCTTATATCAAATTGATATGCGATAAATCCTCCGATTACAGGACCGATAAAGATACCGGCATTTGCAAATGTACCGAAGACAGATCTGAACTCGCCCCTTCTTTTGATCGGCGATAAGTCCTTAACAAGCGCTTCACTGGTTACCCTCGCAGGCACCATAGCGATACCAAATGCTATCTGCAACAGTATCAATAGATAAAGACTGGTATTCAGACTGAAAAGAAAAAGCACGGCAGATACGAGCAAGAAAGAAGCGATCAACAATTTTTTCCTCCCGGTTTTATCAGATAGAAGACCGGTGTGTAGGCTGAATATCAGCCCGGCAAGAGAGGCTATTGCCGCGACTATGCCGACATATTCCGGTCTTTCGAGGAAAAGCGCCAGGTACAGCGGATGAATAGTGAAGACGGCGCATAATGACGCGCTGAAAAGAAGGAAGATAGTGGAAAGTAGGAGTAATTGTAGAAGGAACTCTGCGTCCAGCCGTTGCTCTCGCTGCCGCATCTGCCATTCTTCCAATTCTGGCTTGACCATAAATATAATAAAAAATTCGAATTGAAAAACTGCAGGGGTTCCGGGTTCACGGTTCACGGTTCACGGTTCACGGTTAGACCGGTGAAAATTAAACGGTTCAAAGATATATCTCAAGAAATATG
>JACGMN010000119.1 GCA_014061035.1 Candidatus Methanophagales archaeon
CTGCATAAGACGATAAGGAAAAGAGCTATAGATAGAGACATATCGATGAAAGCATATATCCTTGAACTTATAAACAAAGGATTGGGTGTGGAAGAAGTTGAAGGTCTGGGAGGAGATAAAAAGGGTACACAGTTTTATTTCATTATACCGTGTATAGAAATTTCACGCAATTTTTACCTCAGTAGAGTATACATATAATATAATTATTATGGAGCAAAATGCATACGGGTTCGAGTTCGAGCTCGAGCAGATAAAAGCGCTGATAGAAGAAAGAAGAGTGCGAAGAGTCGGATTACAGATTCCAAGCGGTCTTAAAAGAGTAGCACTTGCTATCGCCGCTGAGATTTATAAAGAGACCGGAGCAGATGTCATACTCTCAGGGAATTCGTGCTACGGTGCATGTGATATCGATTGGAAGCTCAGAGGAATAGTGGATATTCTTATTCATTTTGGGCATACTGCCGCTTTTCCTCCTGGGAACGGTGAAAGAGAAGGAGAAGGAGAAGAAGAAGAAGACCATCAGTTAAAAGAAAAGATTCAAGAGCATGTTTTTTTCGTCGAACTCCGAAGCACCATTGAGATTGAGCCAGTGGTGGAGATGGCGGTAGCTGAAATAAGAGGGGACAGTGTCGCATTAGTAGCGACTGTGCAGCATCTCCACCGTTTGGATGGTGCAAAGGCAGTACTTGCCCGTGCGGGAAAGCAAGCGGTGATTGGTAAAGATGGGCAGGTATTAGGCTGTGAATTCGGCTCGTGTGCAGAGTCCACCTGTGATGAAGTTCTGTTTGTAGGTAGTGGTTGTTTTCATCCTGAGGGAATTGCGCTCTATACAGGGAAGAGGGTCATCGCGGCTGACCCGTTTATGATGCGTATAAGCGTATTCGAGCAGGATGAACTGATAAAGGAGCGGTATAACGTGATAGGGCGCGCACTCGATGCGAAGTCCTTTGGAATACTTATTGGGATGAAAAGTGGTCAGTTTAATCTCGACGAGGCAGTATCGCTACAGCGAAAAGCAGTAGCGAAAGGGTTAGAGGCGTATTTAATTGCACTGGAAGAGATAAACGAAGAGCAGTTGCTCGGATTTAAAGTTGACGGTTTTGTAAATACCGCATGTCCAAGATTAGCTGAGGATTTCGTTCATTTTAAAAAACCTGTTCTTTCTATTAACGAGTTTGAAGTTGTTCTTGGTGAACGGGGCTGGGACGAGATCGTTTGACTGGTCGAAGCGATTGAAGAGAAAGATAACTATAGAAGATGTTGAAAATGAATAAAGTAGATAAAGTGGTTAAATGTCTTATGCAGTATGACCCCGAAAAAATAATCATTTTTGGCTCTTATGTTCGAGATGAGATGGATGAATACAGCGATCTGGATTTTGTGGTAATTAAAAAAACCGAGAAGAGATTTATTGAAAGATTAATAGAAGTAGCAAGACTTATAGACTTAGACCTGGGAAAAGTTGATGTGTTCGTATACACACCTGAGGAACTTGAGAGGATGATTGAATGGGAAAATCCATTTATTGAGCGAGTGTTGAAAGAAGGGAGGGTTTTATATGAGAAGGAGTAAGGAGGAATCGGAACGGTGGTTTGAGCAGGCTGATTTTGACTTGGAGTCTGCAAAGAGAAATTTTGAGCAGCAAATATACTCTTATACTTGCTTTATGTGCGAGCAGGCTGCTCAAAAGGCATTAAAAGCGTATCTCATCTTTAAAGGCGAACGATATATCTGGGAGCACTCAATACAAAAACTTGCAGAAAAATGCAGTAATTTTGATGCCGAGTTTTCTAAATTCGAGAAGTTCGGGGTTATTCTTGATAAATATTACTTAACTACCAGGTACCCCGATGCAATCGCCCCTCCTGCGATTCCATATCAATCTTTTACCGAAAAAGAGGGATCTGATGCTATAAAGATGGTAGAGGAAATTGTCGATCTTGTAATGGTTAAATTAAGAGGTGATGTGTGGAACAAGAAAACAGAAAACAATACATTAGGGACGCAGATTAACGCAGATGATAAGAATCAACACGGTTAAACTAAATAAATCTGCGTAAATCCTTATGAATCTGCGTCCTAAATGAGTAGAAATTATACTTTATATACAATGAACAAAAAAACCCTCTTCATAGTCATATCCGCAACTCTCCTCCTTCTCGCAGTATGCAGCATCTCCATCTCCGCCGTATCCGCATCAATCGAGAATCCAACGGTCATCATCACCGATTATCAGATATATCCGGAGATACTGATGCCTGGCGATACAGCGATTCTCACGATAACCATAACAAATACCGCAGAAGCAGGTCATGCGGCCGAGACCGAGGTCCGTAGAGTTATCCATACACCTCCTCTTATCACCACTGAGGAAAAGGACAAAAGAGTCACACCT
>JACGMN010000039.1 GCA_014061035.1 Candidatus Methanophagales archaeon
CGTGATGGACGAAGATACGTGCATGGTCGATGTAGCTAAATATTTCGTCAATTTCCTCGTGGATGAGTCATGTGGAAAATGCCTTCCATGCAGAGAGGGATTGGAGAGGATGAATGAGATACTTACAGGTATCTGTGAAGGATATAGAAGAGAAGAGGATATAGAGCTGCTGGAGGAATTGTCTCTCGTGATGAGGGATGCTTCTATGTGCGCTCTGGGAGGAACCGCTCCAAATCCTGTTTTAACTACCATAAAGTATTTCATGGGCGAATACGATGCGCATATAAAAGATAAGAAATGCTACGCTCATGTCTGCAAGTCGCTGATAGAATATCTGATAGATGCAGAGAAGTGCACAGGTTGTCTTGCGTGCCTCAAAGCATGCCCTGAGGAAGCCATTACCATTACTGGTACTGGTACTGGTACCGGTGGTGGCGAGAAGGGGATTTCTGTACAGATAATAGACCGGGAAAAATGCAGTAATTGTGGAATATGCTATGACATCTGTAAATTAGATGCAGTAATCGTAAGGTAGGGTAGGGTAAGGTAAGGTGTAACTACTCAGGTTCAAAGTTCCGGGGTTCACGGTTCACGGTTAGAAAACGATGACCATAAACTCGTATGAAGATAACGCGACCATCTGTGAAGAGTCAACCCCTGGGCGGGCGGCGGGGCGCCAAGCCTGAGAACCCGGGTACCACGTGCTGCTGTTCGTGGATTCATCAACTATCTCAAGAAATATGAAGAGCGCAAGCTTGACAACCGTGAACCTGGCAACCTGAGTAGTTACGGTACAGGTACCTTCATCCAGATGTTATCCGTTTGACTTACAGCTATTATCCAAAACTAAAATTATTTATATGGCCAGGTCTAATGTTGGCATAAAGCGGTAAAAGATAGAAAGATGAGAAGACGCGGAAATTTTTTCGGATGCAGATTTGCAGAGATTTGTATTGTTAGTGCGATGATGGGAGCCCTGATGATAGCCCTGATGATCTTGGTGCCTGCGCCTGCGATAGCTGTAGTACCTGATCATCCTATGCTCCAGTACGATCCACAGAGAACTGGAAATGTCCCGGGAATAGCACCTGGAACCGGCACGTTATTATGGCAGTCGCATGACGGGACATCAGGCTGCATACAGTCAGGACCGGTTGTTTATGGCGATAAAGTCTTCATATCTACCTGGTTCTCCTTTGGAGAAAATGCAACTGATGGGCTGTATTGCCTTGATAAGTGGACGGGCGAAGAGATCTGGAATAACACCGGTGTCTCGGGAGCATCAACCGCTGCGATAGCGGATGGCAGATTATTTTTAGGGACGCATAACGGGTATTTAGCCAGTATTGATGCAGTGACCGGCGAGATTTTATGGCG
>JACGMN010000021.1 GCA_014061035.1 Candidatus Methanophagales archaeon
AATGACTACTCAACACCTGCATAAATGGCGGTGTGGAGTATAAATCCGAATACTCATAAATAACCTGCCAGTGTATTCTGCTCTCCGTCTTCAAAGGAGGCTGTATCGTAGCCAAAAAGTTGTAGTACCCTATGTGCAACAGGGATTATCTGACGGTGGAGATAATACTCTACATCGACCAGATATTTTTCTCCGTCTGCGTATATCTCAGCCCCTTTGCTCTGTTCTACAATATCTGCTGGAAAAGCACGGTCACTCGTCTTTCCCTGACCTTTTATTATCAAATATGGGATCTTCGAGCCAACGCCATATTCGATACCTGCGGTAGAATCTAATGCACGTTGAGCCGCTATAGCATGAGCCTGCTTAGTCACATAAGCACTTATCTTTCTGGTGAGTGTCTTATGAATTATCAACTTATTAATAGGTATATCTCCGCTTTTTAATCGCTGTATAACGCGTTTAACGTATTTCATCGCCTTTTCAGGATTCTTCTCCTTCAATATAAAATTTATCACCTCAGTCTGGACTTCCTTCGCCAGCTCACACCAATCACCACGGCGTACTTCCAGTCCACGAACAACGATCTCATCCTTATCTGTGAGCGCGGCATACCGCTTCTTCTTGCCAGTAAAGAAGATAGTCTCGAAGAAATCCTGTATCGCAAGTTCAAGCGGTAGTTCTTGAGATATTCGATCTGAAACTTCCCGCGCCTTTTTCAATATCGCCGTCTTTCTATCCCCTTCCCCCTCAACAGCAAGCGGGAGTTTCGCGAATATGCTATCGGTATCGCCATAAATAACCTTAAATCCGCGCTCCTCCGCCACTTCCACCGCACGTTTTATAAAATGCCGTCCCCATGCCGTTGTCGCTTCCGCACATTCGCGTTTGTAAAACTTTGCCGCATTCCAGCCTGTGTATCCATAAAAGCTGTTAGTAAGAATCTTCAGAGTTTGCTGCTGTATATCTAACATCTGGTATCGAGTTCTATCCATATCAATATCCCTCGAATATTTACTCATCTCAGCTTTTATCGCTCTTCTTCTCTCGATCAAATCGGTCATTATCTGTTTAAAAAATCCGTCCGGCTCTTTTCTGAACGCATGTCCTACTTCAGGTGCGATATAGAACTTAGATTCTGGTTCTGGTTCTAGCTCTAGTTCTATGTTAGCGGATTCTACAAAAGTGTCAGGAGAGATGTTGAACGCGATCATGATAGACGGATACATAGAAGAGAAGTCGAGAGCAATGACATTCTCGTGCAAGCCCTTCTCCGGTGGTAGTACGAAAGCACCTTCGAATGTCTTCTCTGCCCCGCCCTTCGGTGGCACCAGCTCGGATCGTTTAAATGCTTCTGCTGTCAAAAATGCTTCTACCTGGCGACCTCTGCTCATATTAACCAGTTCATCTAATGGGTAACCGACCATCCTGGACAGCGCGATCTGCAGCGGTAACATCTTTGTAGCAATGCCCAGTATGCTAACAACATCAGCCTTTGCGTACTCGTACAGACTCTCTCGTGCAGAGCCGGAATTAGAAGCAGAAGCGTTAAACCAGCATTCATTGATCTCACGCGGCGATAAATTCACACGTGCATCTTTCTGCATAACACCGAGAAATTCCGCTACATTCTCCAGTTTCTTCACCTTCACGCTATCCAGATCGCGTTTTGCGAGCTTAAAAAGGTCAACGTTCAGTCTGCCAGTGATATTTACGGTAGGTAATACTCCTTCTTTTCCATAATGAATCTTACTACCATCAGCACCGAGAGTCAACTGAATGCCGTGCAATTTCGCCCTCTCCCTTATATATTGCCAATCGAAACTGTCTGTATTATATCCTACGATGATCTCAGGTTGTAATTCATCAATGCAATTCAAAAAATCTTTTAATAGATTTGAATCGTCCCCTGCTTCATACTCCTCGTTACTTAGCGTGAATAACTTCGATTTTATCTCCGCTCCTTCTGAGTACGCGACTGCGAGTATTATTATTGGGTCCCGTCTCGGCGATGGCATGCCATACCCGCCCTGAGTAGCCATCTCACAATCGAAAGCGAGAATTTTAAGTGCTGGCAGCTCACTTCCGCTCATCTCCTTGTAGGTAACTCGAGAAGCAAGGATAGCCTTAGCGTAGTCCAGTTCTATCTCTATCCCTTCTACTTTTACGCAGTCGAATAGCCTGAGTTGTTTGTCTATCAGGTATCGAATAGGGAATAAGACATCAGCTTCCAGTGCGATAATACCCAGCGTTCTGACTTCTTCACGAAGTAACGGAACGTGTCTCGGAAGCGAAGTAAAAATTTTCAATCCTCTGCGATCACGACCAAGCAATCTTTTCTGGCAAAATTCTACACGCTTAGCTCTTATCTCTTCACTGTTTCTAACTATGCGAAGCTCTTCTATCTGTCTCTTCCTCTTCTGATCTTCTACATCATACTCGTGAGTAAAGGCATAAAAATAAGGTTCGAACGTTTTATCAAGAACAATAAAATTCTCGCCTTCTTTGCTCTTGCACCACAGCCTTATCACGGCTTTATCGTGCCATTCTGCGTCTTTTTCTGTGATGTAATCGAGATCCAGCAGAAAGCCCTCTTTCTCCATTTATTGCAGAGGATTTAGCACCTTTATACCTAACGTTACGGCTTCCGCTTCTATCTCGCCCTTCTTTCTCCTTCCAACTGTCGATCCTATTCGCACCGCGACATTAGATTCCACTTCCGCTTTAGCAGTAGTAAGGTCGTTCGTGTTGAAGACGAGCACTTCTCGTACTCCCGAGGGATGCAATCCCCGCTCTTCCTTTTTTCTCCGGTAGCCTACTTTTACCCTTGCACCTTTCGCCGCTATATTGTGCCTCATCTTGTTATCAACCCCGCGAGGTCTTCGCCAGCTTTTACTTAGCTTCTTCTTTGTGCGCCATCCGTATCGCGCGAATTTTATCCTTCTTCTCTTTTTCATCGCTATTGCATTGCATTGCAATGTAATGTAATATAATGTAAGTAATTATCATTAAACATTTATTTGATTTCACGCTATATAATAATTTGACAATGGACTCATTTCAAAACCCTCCATAGGATGAGGATGCTGGCCAGCACGATAAAAGATGGAGTAACCGCAAATAGCACGTTATCTACTGGCGAGCAAAGACAGTGTAGGCAAATGGATACAGATAAGACAGTTATTTTATCGGTTCAATGGTGGTTAAGCAAAATTATGAAAACCAGACCGGCAAAGAAGAAAAAAGGGAAGAGCAAATATATGAAAAATATTCGCAGTTGATCTCAAACAATCCTAAAACATGAGATCACGCTGCCAAAAGATTCGATTAACTTGTTTGTATTTTGTGCCCTGGATATTAGGTCAAAAAATCTTGAAAAAGCTTTTATACTAGGAAATATAAGTAACGCGTAGGAAGAATAAAGATGCCAGAAGAAGAAGAGTTTATTGTTGCCGAAAACCTTGACCTTGCATGGACTAATTTTGACCCATTTTTTACCCTCCCAGCTAGTTGCCCGTTTCACGTAGAGCGAGAAGGCAAGCCTTTAGATAAGTTAATTAGAGCACTTTTGCGTCAGCACAGACAGTCGCCTAAGTACTTCTTTTCAGGTCATAGAGGCTGCGGTAAGTCAACAGAACTTAACAGGCTTGTCGATAATGAGAAAATCAGGGAAAAATTTTTTATTGTGAAGTATTCGGTTAAGGATGAGTGCGATGTTAACAATCTTAATTATGTTGATGTTCTGTTCTCCATGGGTGCACAATTATATATCCAGTATATTGACGCAGGCAAGAAAGTGGAACCAAAGCTACTAGAAGAACTTAAAAGCTGGGGGCACAGCATAGAGCTGGAGGTGGAAGAAACGAAGTCTGCCGAAGCCACTGCCGAAGCTGGAATGAAAGCAATTTTCGTTTCTCTACTGGCAAAAATCAGGTCTGAATCTACTACAAGAGAAACCATCAGGAAACAAATAGAACCAGAGCTTTCTGTACTCATTGATAAAATAAATCTGATCATTGCAGATATCGAAGGCAAAGAGAAGAAGAATGTGCTTGTTATCATTGATGATCTGGATAAACCAAGTTTAAAACAGGCAAAGGCGATCTTTTATAATAACTTTACAGCTATTACCCAGCCTGCATGCCATATTGTTTATACTGTGCCAATTTCTATATTCTTCACCTCGGAAAGTACTCCGATAAGAGACACAAAGTTCCTCCTACCCAATATTAAACTGCACACTAAGAATGATCGAAACACCATATCCGAGCGGGGCTATGAACTGATGCGAATGTTCGTATATAAGAGAATGAAGAAGGAGCTAATCGAACCAGAAGCCCTTGATTTAGCTATAAAAATGAGTGGTGGTGTGTTCAGAGAAGGAGCGCGGATAATGCAAATCGCGGCAGACAACGCAATAGAAAAAGAAAGAAAATGTATATCAATAGAGGATGTGGCGCGGGCAGAGCGCGAAATAAGAAGCGACTTTATGCGTATTTTAGAATCTGAAGACTATAATATTCTTAATGAAATCAGTAAGAGTAATGAGATACGCGGAATAGAGAATAAAGGGCATTTGTTGCATAATCTCAGTCTGCTTGAATACACGAATGAAGAATCCTGGGTCGACATACATCCTACGCTCGAAGAACTGTTAAAAAACCTTTTTCTGAAAAAGAACGCTTTACCAAAGAAATAATGGATGACGCACAAGAGACTTTTGAGGAACGAGTTTCAAGGCTTGCCAATTACTTAAACCGCGCCTACAAATACAACAAACCCTCTATTCTCTTTGCCATGTATCTGAGTGAATTTTTGCGCAGAGATATTGAGAAATCCCTTACGAGAGTCCTGGATGAGCAGGGACTCGAAGTTGTGCGCGTTGACGCAAAGAACAATAAAGACTTACCAGCCTTTTTTTCTGCAAGAAACTCCGGCAATAATGTTTTTTTCGTTCATAATATGGAGAAAGGATTTCCTGAAACTCTTCAGTATTTGAATTTTAAACGTGAAGAGCTAGTCGAGCATCATGTTAAGGCTGTGTTCTGGGTAAGAGAAGAGGAACTTGCTCGTATCTGTCTTGAAGCGCCTGACTTCTTTGCGTTCAGAAACCGCGTGGTAGAGTTTATGGAAGTACCTACGGCTGAAGAGCGCAGACCTGCTCTGGTTGATTTCGCTTTAGAGACAGAATATAGATCACTGGATGAGATCAAGAGAAGTATAGAGCTAAAAGAGAAATTGCTTTCCGAGCTTTCTGTTAAAGATGAAATGAGTAGCTACCTGCTGGATTCTCTTGGGATTTTATATGGTCAAATCGGTTCTCTCAAAAAAGCGCTTGTGTGTTTTGAAAAATCTCTTGCGATTACTCAAGAGATTGGCGACAGACGCGGTGAAGGCACAAGGCTCAATAATTTGGGCGTTGCTTTCACGAATTTGGAAAAATATGAGTTAGCATTTTCTTGCTACCTCTTAGCCAGAAAGATACGCTTAGAAATCGGAGACCCAGAAATTGCTACAACAGAAAATAATATTAACGAACTAAAAAATAAAATAGGGAAGAAGGAATTCCAAAAGCTTTTGGATACGGTGGAACCAAAGGTAGAGAAGATTTACCATAGCATGAGATAATCTGTCCTGGGTACTATGACGTTACATTGACTTTCGGGATGACGCCTGTAACTACTCAGGTTCAAGGTTCAAGGTTCAAGGTTCAAGGTTGTTCGCCTTATCTTCATACTGCTGGCTTATGGTCGTCGTTTCCGAACCGTGAACTCCGGAACTTTGAACCTGAGATCAAGTCAGATCAGCGAGAATGATTCGCGAAAGATATTTTGCTAATGCGACGATCGTCAATATCGGTGGAGCACCGGGCGAAGCAGGTAGCACTGATGCGTCTGCAACGTACAATCCACTTACCTCGGTTGCCAAGTTTTTATCTACTGCTTCACCAATCATTGCAGTTCCACCGGGATGAGCGCCTCTTACGTGTGTTGAGACGAAGCTAGAGGGTTCGACACCCGCTCTTTTTAATATGGCGCCTGCGATAGCAGCCCCTTCAGAGAGAAGTACTGCATCCTTCTTCGTTATGCCTTTCTTCACCTCATCAGCTTCAGCCATCTCGCCGACTTCGACTTCTTCATCTTTTATCTTTACCATTATCCCGAGGACATCGTCCGGAGAGGTCTTTATTCCACTCACACTCATCCTTTTCACTAGATGGTTCGAGAAATGAGGGAATAGCGTGAAATCAGCGAATGCTATTAGTGCGTTCATTGTTACTTCTCTGTTCAGCCTTACTCCTTTGAGAATACCACCAATCGTGATGAACGTGTCAACGAAGATACGAGGTGTATGTGTATGTGTACGTGTACGTGTACGTGTACGTGTGCTCGAGCTCATACTCAACAATCCCTGCTTCTTCAATAGCCGCGGCGTTTCCAGCGCTCCCGCAGAAAGAACAACTATATCTGCCCGAAAGGTTTTATCCCTGCTTCTCACTCCTACCACTTCGCCATCTTTCACAATTATATTATCCACAGGCATCCCCGTAATTATCTTAGCGCCGTTCTTCTCTGCATCTTTTATAAACTCGATTGCGCTCCATTTCGCATTATTTGGACAGCCAAACGAACATTTGCCACATGGCACGCATCTAATGGGATCGATAAATTTCGGCATCTTCTTCATCTCAAATCCGAGATCACCGGCAGCCGCCATAATCCGCCTTGTTCCTTCACCAAAGTGCGAATCGGGAAGAGTCCTTACCCCGAGTTCTCGCTCTGCCTCCTTGAATTCCTCGCTCAAATCGATTCCTAAGACGCTCAACTCTTTTTCTAACGCTCTCATTCCGTTTCCGGCTGATACCGTAGTCGATCCACCTAAACAGAACGTCCTGAGAATCTCCACCTCAGATGAGCGAATATTTGCGTAGTATCTCGAAGCATCTTTCGAATCATCTATCGCAGGCCCTTTCTCTATCAAGAGAACTTCTATACCTCTACCATTATCATTTCCGGTAGTAGCGTTGGCAGATAGTTCTTTCGCTACCGTAGCTCCTCCGGCGCCTGAGCCAACAATTATTATCCGCATGGAATTAGCACTATTTTTTTTATTTTTTAGAGGGCCGGGACTGGGATTCGAACCCAGGTCTAGGGATCCACAGTCCCCAGGGATAGCCTCTACCACACCCCGGCCATTGGAGACTATAGAGACTGTATACTGTACAGATAAGTGGTGTAATAAGTAATAAAAATATATTTGTTTGGCTGATAAATTCTTCACCCACATCTTCACTTTAGGTGGCAGGCTACCTGGTGCCCATCACCAATCGTGGCTACTGCAGGTTCCTCAGTCTCGCATATCTGTCTACTGTAAAGGCACCGGGTATGGAATCTGCAACCAGATGGTGGACTGATTTGTGTTGGGATTTCGCCGCCTATTGCAATTCTGCCACTCTTCGCATCTGGATCAGGGACAGGGATTGCAGATAATAATGCCTGCGTATATGGGTGCTCGGCACGATTGAATATATCACCGGTTCTTCCGACTTCGACCAACTTCCCAAGATACATCACTGCGATCTTATCGGTCATAACCTTTATTACTTCGAGGTCATGAGAGATGAATAGACAGGTAAGCCCGATATTCTCCCTGACTTTTTTCAGTAACGATAGCATCTGTGCTTGTACATTAACGTCTAAGGAAGATGTTGGTTCGTCAGCAACAATGAACTCAGGTTTTATAGCAAGAATTCTTGCAATCACCACTCTCTGATTTTGCCCACCACTTAGTTCATGCGGATATCGGTTCACGTGTTCAGGATTTAATCCAACCATTTCTATTAATTCTGAGACTTTTTCTTCTATCTCCGTTTTGCTAACGATCTTATGCAATAAAAGAGGTTCGGCGATACTATCACCGATACGAATTCTTGGATTGAGAGATGAATCCGGGTCCTGAAATATTATCTGCATCTTAGGTCTCAACTTTCGTAACTTCTTCTTGCTGAGTTTGAGAATATCTATCTTTTCATTTCCAAAAAAGATTTTGCCTCCCGATGGTTCGATAAGCCGCAGAATCAATCTACCAACAGTTGTCTTTCCACATCCGCTCTCACCTACTAACCCGAGGGTTTCGCCTCTTTCAATCCTAAAACTAATACCATCCACAGCTCTGACGTATTTCCTGCTGAATATTCCTGCCGAGAAATATTTCTTTATCTTTTCAACTTCAATCATACATACAAGAAACACCTCACGAGATGCCTTTTCGCTATCTCTACCATTTCCGGTCTGTTACTCTTGCATATATCCATCGCAGATGGGCACCTCGGATAGAATTTACATCCTTCTGGAAGATCAATTAGAGATGGACTCATACCGTTCATAGGTTTTAAACCTCTGCTTGGAAGAGAATCGAGAAAACCCTGTGTATATGGGTGCCCGGGATTTTTGAAGAATTCTTTAATATTTGCATATTCAACAATCTCACCAGAATACATTACTGCAATATTATCACATAACTCGGCTGCAACACCGAGGTCGTGAGTTATTAACAGCATAGAAGTCCCGGATTTTGTCGTTAGTTCTTTTATCAGTTCTACAACCTGTGCTTGTATCGTGACATCTAAGCCTTTGGTTGGCTCGTCTGCAATGATTAAAGGGGGCGTGCAAGCAAGTCCCATTGCAATCATCGCTCTCTGCCTCATTCCTCCACTCAGTTCGTGAGGATACGACTTTACACGCTCAGATGGAGACGGCATCCGTACTTGTTTTAACATCTCAATCACCTTTTGCATTGCATCTTTCTTTTTAAAGCCCTGGTGCAAGACAAAAGGCTCAGAAATTTGTGTCCCTATCGTAAGGGCCGGATTCATCGAGGTTAATGGATTCTGAAATATCGTCGCTATCTCTTTACCCCTTATCTGCCGCATCTCATCTTCACCAAGTGTGAGCAGATCTACTCCCTGGTATAATATTTTTCCTTCGACAGTCGTGTTCTCAGGGAGCAGACGGAGTATTGAGAGCCCTAATACAGTTTTTCCACAGCCCGTTTCCCCGATTAAACCCAGAGTTTCATTCTTTCCTATCTCCAGGTTAACCGTGTCCGCAGCCCTCACAATACCGTATTCCGTAGAAAACCTAACTTTTAGATCGATTAATTTCAATATCTCCATATTTCATTCACCGTTCTAGCACTTTTTCTCGCAATCTTGGGTCCAGTGCATCCCGGAGTCCATCACCAAGGAAATTGAAGGCAAGAACAGTGACCATTATCGCTAAACCCGGAAAGACGGTCAAATGTGGTGCGGTACGCATAAAAGCCCGCCCAGCGTTCAGCATCGAACCCCATTCCGGAGCTGGTGGTTGCGCTCCTAATCCTAAAAAACTCAGTGCTGCCGCGGCTAATATTACATGCGCCATCCCCAGCGTAGCCATCACGATCACCGGCGCCATGACGTTTGGCAGTACGTGCCTGAACATGATCCGGAGATCACTGACACCCAGCGCCCTCGCACCTTCAACAAACTCCTTTTCTTTGACCGAGAGCACAGATCCACGCACTACCCTAGCATAGCTCGTCCAACCGACAACAGCCAACGCGAGCATGACATTGTAGAGCGAAGGACCTAGTATACCCGCGATAACGAGCGCTAAGATGATGCCTGGAAAAGCAAGCAGGATATCAACACTTCGCATGATCATCTCATCGATCAGACCGCCCTGATAACCAGCAATCAATCCCAGTGAGACACCGATGATCGCTGTAATGCCAACGACCATAATACCGATTTGCAGCGAGACGCTGGCACCATGGATCAGACGGCTCAGAACACAACGGCCGAGGTTATCGGTACCAAGTGGATATTCTGTGTTGGGCGTCAATAAACGATATGGCAAATTTTGCTCGATCGGGTCATTGGGTGCGATAAATGGTGCCAGTACCGCGCTGAAGACTAGCGCCAGAATAATTGCTGCCCCGATCATTGCAAGGCGGTGCTTTTTAAGTCTTTTGAGAACTTCGAGCGATGGTCGCCGGCTCTCTATAATTTTTATTACGATATCGTGCATTATCCTTTTTTATCTCACCTCGTAACGTATTCGTGGATCCAGGTAGGCATAGAAGACGTCAACCAGTAAATTGACCAATACAAACATGGCGGCAATGAAAAGCAGGCAGCCCTGGATGACCATGAAGTCCCGGGCAAATATCGAATCGACCAGAAGTCTGCCGATCCCGGGCCATGCGAAGATCACCTCGACTATGACCGCGCCCTCTAAAAGAGATCCGAACTGCAAGCCCACAACAGTAGCGACCGGGATCATGGCGTTCTTCAATGCGTGCTTGTAAACCACGACTCTTTCCTTCAAGCCCTTTGCTCTTGCGGTCTGGATATAATCCTGACTGAGCACTTCGAGCATGCTGGAACGGATCAGACGGGTGGTGATGGCCGCCATGCCGGTGCCGAGAGTTATAGCAGGCAGTATCAGGTGTTCTATTCCGCCTCTACCAAATACCGGTAGCCAGCCTAAATAGACCGAGAAGAAGAGTATGAGCAATAGTCCCAGCCAGAAATTTGGCATAGAAACTCCTAACAACGCACCGAACATGCTCACGTTATCGACCGCCGAGTATTGCCTGGTAGCCGAGATAATTCCCACTGGAATTGAGATAAGAAGCGATGCCAGCATACCGGCAAGAGCGAGTTGGATGGTCGCCGGCAATCTTGCCAGAATTTCGTCCAGAACTGGTCGGTCAGTACGGAAAGAATAGCCGAGATCGCCCTGAAGCACGTTGCTCAGCCAGCGAAGATATTGTATATATACCGGCTGGTCGAGGCCGAGTTCAGTACGGACATGCGCGATCGTATCGGCGGTGACCTCCTCTCCGTATCGTTCTATAGCAATCACCTCTGCCGGGTCGCCGGGTACAAAATGCATCATAGAAAAAGTGATGATCGATACGCCCAGCATGATAAAAATCATCAATCCAATTCGTCTAACGATATAGGTCAGCATCTGGCATCACTCTTATGATATATTATGATATATTATAAAGTAATAAGTTTTAAT
>JACGMN010000059.1 GCA_014061035.1 Candidatus Methanophagales archaeon
AAGCTGAGTGACGAAGAAGCACTTAAAGCATACAAAGACCAGCAGCATGCTGAGAGAGGGTTCAGATTCCTTAAAGACCCTTTATTCTTCGCTCATAGTCTGTTCCTGAAAAATGACTGCGAAGCGTCTTGATCAAACTTTCATAAAGTTTGACTGGATAGTTGCGATGGTGATGATAATGGGTCTTGCACTTATGATCTATGACATAGCAGAGAAGAAGTTGCGTTATACTGAGGATCGTGACAATGCAAAATAGAAGAAGAAAGATGCTGTTAAGTCTATCTTATCTACTTTTTCATACTAAATCGAGAGAGAGAATGACGAAAAAAATGAATAGTGTCCGAAGTGCCATCTGCAATACGAATATAAATCCGTATAACATACCTTATTTAGCCGGTTCATAGCTCTCAGAAATTCACAAAATTGCATCTTTATAAATTCAAAGTGCGGAATGTGGGATATACCTAAGTTTCAGACTTTATTTATATACTCGACCCCCAGCACATCCATAATTTACCTTTGTTCCAGTGAGGGAATGGACAATTTCGATGCTGTGACATCCCCCTCGAGATTAGAGACTACCACATATTTCACCTTTAACCCTTCCATCCAGCCAGTGCCTTATCGGCCCCTGAGCCCAACCGGCTGTTTAATACAGCAAAACGCTCCTCTTTTGTGACCACCAGCCCGATATTTACCTGCAATTAATCCGTACCAACGTCCACGCCGCCACCCTTGAAAACATGCCGATTTATTTATTATCAGTCTGAGGTTAAGGACTTCACAAACCCTGTAAAGAGTACTGATGTCCCCGTAATCCAGAACTTCTGGAACTTTTACTGCTTTCAGTTGCATCAAGATTAAGTTAGTGACTAAATAACAAAAAGCTTTTCGATATGTTTCTCTCAATTTCTGAACATAGAAGGTTTTATTAGGCTGCAATTATAATATAACGAAAGCAAGTTACTTTTAATTCCAGAACAACCGAAAGGCGATGAACTCGAAACAGATCGGATCGGCGCGGTACATATACATATTATCAGCATTATTGTTACTCTGCCTGTTCCTTAGCCTCAGCATTACTCCTATCACAGCTTCAGCGTCCGGTTCCGCTTCTGCCGGCGTAACCGCCCTGGAAGTAAATCCGGAAGAGATTCTGCCGGGCGATACATTATCAATATCTGGAAAGGCATCGCCGAACGATGAGATATGGATAAATTCCGTATTTGAACTCTCTCTGTCTCCTACTTATGATGCGAGATACTCGCGCGAGTTTACCGGTATTTACTTCCCCGCCGGCGAGAAAAGTTTCACTTTGACCGCGGAGAACGTAGAAAATATCAGAATCAGTTTATCACCAGTATTCTGGCGTACGGTTGAGTTCCCGCTTGACGGTCCTTTAAATGCGACCGACGGTACTGCTACTATCTCTATTGCTTTTCCTGTGATCTGGAGTGGTATGCCCTTCAACATCGAGGGTGAAAAGAACGTCAACGTATTCGGCGATGCGATTGATAATGTGACTCCGGTAAACCTGCAAGTCACGATGGCGATCAAGGTCATCGCAGATTCTAACGGCTATTTCTCGCTCGAAATCGATACCGGCGGTGTACCAAAAGGCGAATTCTTGATCTCCGCTGGCAGACATACAAAAACAGTCTCCGTAGTCACGAAACTGACGCCCGCTCCGGATCCTGAACCTGATCCTAAGCCAGATCCTGAACAACTCACTCCGGCTCCGGCACCTGCACCGCCAAACATCATCTCCTTCGCTCCTCTTGCTAATGTCTCTGATACTGAAGGCGCAACTCGGACATTTAAGATTACGATAGATCAAACCGTGGACGTGAGCTGGCAGATAAATGGCACAGAGGTGCAAACAAAGAGAGGCGTGACAGAAGCATCATATACGAATCTGAGTGCAGTTGCGGGAGTCTGGAACGTATCAGCGATTGTAAGCAATACAGATGGAACAGATGTGCAGACATGGATTTGGAATGTAACCGCGGCTCCGGCACTTGCTCCATATCCTGAACCCGATCCTAAGCCAGATCCTGAACAACTCACTCCGGCTCCGGCACCTGCACCGCCAAACATCATTTCCTTCGCTCCTCTTGCTAATGTCTCTGATACTGAAGGCGCAACTCGGACATTTAAGATTACGATAGATCAAACCGTGGACGTGAGCTGGCAGATAAACGGCACAGAGGTGCAAACAAAGAGAGGCGTGACAGAAGCATCATATACGAATCTGAGTGCAGTTGCGGGAGTCTGGAACGTATCAGCGATTGTAAGCAATGCAGATGGAACAGATGTGCAGACATGGATTTGGAATGTAACCGCGGCTCCGGCAGCAACTCCCGCACAGCAGCTAATACCTGGTTTTACAGCTCTTTCCGCTATCGTAGGGTTATTGCTTCTAACTTACCTGATGTTAAAAAGAAAACGTTATTAAAAATATCCACCGTCAAGTTCATAAGGCAGATTTCAATATATTTATTCAAGAACCGTTATATGTTATGGTGTCGTGAAATTAAATGGGTTTTTATTGTTATTGAGAGTATCTATTATTATTTTTCC
>JACGMN010000066.1 GCA_014061035.1 Candidatus Methanophagales archaeon
TCCATTCATCTTTTCCATCAGAATTCTTTTGTTATAGTCAATCCGATACCACACACATAAGTCTCCTCCCATACTCATCTGGAGATAGACCATCCAACCATTGATGCGGAGCATCATTGTATTCTGATAATAGATTGCCATCTTCCGACACATCCTTCGTATAGAAGTAGGCACTAAGATTTGTATAAGGTATGTTGCATATCAGGACGGCAACAACGTTTATTCATAAAATCCCAGGGTATCCACAATCCTTCTTAACTCCGCACCCGTCGTCTCATCTCCGGTAGTGTAGCCTTTTGTATTCGCGAGTAGCGCAGTACCTATTAATGGCACTCCGTAATTAACACTTCCTATTCCTACAGGTAACTCGAATATATCTTCTAAAAACTCTAATTCTGCATTCGAGGCATTTTTATGCACTAAAACTCCTTTGTTCGTCGCTACCGCCGCCATCCCCACGGTTTTTAACCCACCGATTCTGCCTTTATGAACCTCCACTTCAAGTGTCTCCTTCACAATATCCTCCGTCTTCTCCGGTAATTGCGGATGAACTAAGGCGACCGTATCGTTTGCAATTATGATATTTCCAGCAGCGTTCATCAGGTCTCCGGGCGGCAGTCTGCGGAGTCTTACCTTTAGTCCTAACCCTTTTGTAAAATCCGCTATCCTTTGGATCTCGCTATCCTGCGTGTACGGAGAAAAGAGAAAACCATTCGAGTTTCCAACTGCTAAACAACCGTTTAGAAATGTCTCCGCGATAGTGGTCCTCAATGCTTTCACCACTAAAGCGCGTTCCACATCCACGACAAATCTATTAGATGCATGCGGAGGTAAGAGAACAACGGATTCAGTGCAAGTCAGAAAAATACCTATATACGAGCTGCCATCGTGGTTGAATAACCTCTTCAACTTTAACCTGTTCTCGTTCTTCTCCTCCACCACTCGCCCCTTCATCAGTTACGCTAATATCATATCCCCTATTCTATCCTATTCTATTCAAGAAGCACAGCCGTAATTACGCCCTTTTTTTCCGTCACCCGCACGCGTATCTTAGAAGGAGGCTTCTTCGAGCCGCGTTCCCAGACCTTCACGTTTATTCCGCTATCCAATACAATACGATCAGATTTTGTATGCCGCTCTAAATATTCTAGTATCAACCTTATTGCCCGGTTGCTCCGCTTCCACCGTGGTGCTTTCTTCACCGCTCTCAGCGGTATTGTATATATACGTTCGCTTATCCCTCCACTTCTTTCTTTTACCATCTCTGATAGATACTCCTTTACAGTTACAATTATACCTTTAGCTTTGTCCACCGCCTGTGCCGCCGTTTCGGATGCGTTGTCACGTTGCGGTTCGTCTTTGCCATTATCCCTGCAGGAATTCACCTATTATATTTATTAGCTTTAGTAAGCCGGATCTTCCTGACGTTTGTATTCTTCCCACTTGCCATCATAACATTAATAACATTATTTTTATATATTATAAGTATATTTAATCAAACAAAAAAAAAGCATCGTGTTTGGGAATTAAGGGTATACAACAATGAAATTGGGAGTCTCAGCAGATTTCAGTGCAGCGCATTCGCTATCACGACATCTGGGTAAATGCAAAAACTTGCATGGGCATACGTATAAAGTTGATGTCGTAGTAGAAGGCGAGAAGAGGGAAGATACAGGGTGTGTAGCGGATTTTGCAGATATAAAAGCAGTGATAGAGGACGTAATTGTGCTTGTAGATCATAAGTATCTTAATGAGATAATTCACTATCCAACGACCGAGAATATAGCGTTGTTCATTAAAGCAGAGATAGAGAAGCGGTTGAACGGCTCAAATTTAGCCGTCACGCTCCGATCGATAAAAATATGGGAAGGAAAAGAGAAGTGGGTGATGGTAGAGTAGAATAGACTACAAATAAATTTCAATCATGGAATTCAAAATTAGGATGTTTATACAAATGCAGATAGGAAACTACCTTGCCTCCTCGAAGCTAATTAGATTTAACTCATACCGAAGGTTCATAGGTTCGTAAGAGAAGAAACCCTCTACAATTATCCTAGCTCCCTCTTGCAATTCTGAGATCGCGATACTCATATCCTTATCCCTGAGCACCACCCTCATTCGATGCCCGCCGATTTCACTGCTACGAAGAAAAAAACTCCGCGTGAAGCGATCATCGATGTAACCCACGACACGTATCTTTCTGCCATCATACCTACCTGGATCTACTGCTATCTGTGATATAAAAGTGATATTACTCTCCTGCTTCGGCGATACTCTTCTTATTGTGTCTTCAGAGACGACGAGCTGTATATCGCCACGGAATGTCCCCACTCTGCCTTCCACCTCTATCTTATCGCCGTAGCTCAAATTTAATAGTCCTGGTCCCGGTCCTGATCCTGTTCTTACAAATAACGGCAGCTCCGTCCGGGCTTTGCCTCCTGTAATTGCCATTACCACATTACCAGCCTCTGTAATCCGGAATTCTCTGATGAATCCTGTTGTCCGTATCTCTGCACCTTTATGGTGTGCAACATCATCCAGAGAGACTAATGGCGGATCTACAAGCAATAAGATACCGTAGAGAGTGAAAATACCGATAAAGGAGAAAATAATAGCTATCTTCCCTATGTTATCCATCCATACCATATATTTATAGCCCCGTAATTCTTATCCTAGCACCTTTTAATTTAGGTTTTATAATATATTTAATTTTATCACTACAGGTGTTATCCGCTAAACGATCTCTGACATTTCCAGTTCTCCATAATCTATCTTTCTAATCCCCGAGATTTTAGCAGCCAGGTCCATAACAACGTTTTTTCCATCCTGAATCTCTTTTAGTTCCTTGACTATTGAGTTGTATTGATATGGCAGAAGGAGGATTACAACATCACCATCTTTTGAGGCGCAGAGAAAACAATGGTATGTTTTGATTTTTACTGATACCGGTGAGATACATAAAAGTATTTATATAGTACAAAATATTAAGAATTTATAGAATGTAAGAATTAAGGGGGAAAAGTGATATAGATATGAGTAAAAAAATAAGTAAAAGTATAAGCAAGGGAAGTAGAAAGGGCGTTTTAGCCTACGGAGTGATTCTATGCATCGCTTCTTTGGCGATAGCGATCACGATATTGGCGGCGATAGCGCCGCAAGTGGAGGCAGAAGAGAGAGTGGTTGTCGCGGTAAATGCGCCGGCTGTGGTAGAAATAGGCGAGAGATTTGTAGCGCGAATAGATGTAGATAATGTAACGGACCTCAACTCAGGGCAGTTCGACCTCTCTTTCGATCCCCGCGTGGTGAACGTAACCGCGGTGAAGGATGGGGAGATAGAAGGTGAAGTAGTGTCAGCGTTTAAGTGGCAGTTCGTTGATTATGACACCGTTCGTGTGCTTGTGAGGATGCCGATGGGCGTAGGAGTGACCGGTTCTGGCTACTTAGCAGAAGTCAAGTTCGAGGTAAAAGGCGAGAGCGGAGATAAAAGTGCCTTAGCGTTATCCAGAGGACTGCTCGTAGATACGGAAGCCAAGAAGATAAACGCGGAATGGATGGACGATAAAGTCACTGTTGGTTTAATCATCTTCGATACAGGGGCAGGCACGTTTCCAAGTATATCAGGGACGCACGAAGGAATAATTATTCCAGCTATAGATATCGTGGTTCACAAGATGTATACCTATCCCTCCATAGGCACCGGTGGGCATTCAGTATACGTGAGGATATGGAATGATGAACTGGAACTAAATGAGAGCGCTACCTGGGACGGTTTTATAGGAGATTGGCATAATATCGTTTTCTGCGAACCATTTACGTTGTATGCAGGAAAAACCTACAACTTCATCATTGAAACTGGCTCTTACCCGCAGATTCATCATACCGATGTATTAAATGTAGCTGGTGGAACAATCAAATGTAAAGGATTCACAGATGCGAATGGGCACGCTCATGACAACTGGATTCCCGCGATAAAACTATGGTAGGTAATTTTCGTGAAGGATAAGTGGAAGTAGGAAGGTAAAGAGGTAAGAAATGAAATGAAAAGAAAAGTAGGAGAAAAAGGAAAAGATAGCAAAAGGAGCTATATACTAAAGGTAGGTACAACCGTTTTTATTGTTGCAATAGCGGTTACGATGCTTGTAGTTGCTCCAGCAATGGCAGAAGCAGAGGCAGTGGAAGTTAGAGTTAATGCACCTGAGTATGTATATGCAGGAGCGAGTTTTGTCGTTACTATAGATATAACAGATGTAACCGACCTCAATTCGGCACAGTTCTGCCTGTTGTTTGACCCTGGCGTGATAACAGTAAGGGAGGTAAAGAGAGGGGAAATAAACGGAGAGGCCTTTAAGTTTTTTGAGTACCGCTCCATTGCTGAAGACACCATGAGGGTAATTGCTCTTATGGATTTTGGGAAGGGAGTGGATGGCTCAGGATATTTAGCAACGATTGTCTTTGATGCAGTAGGAAAAGAGGGAGAGAAAAGCGAGTTAAGTCTTTCTGAGGGTGTACTTTTTAATAGCACTGTTGAGAACATACCCGCAGAATGGATTCGCTCCGAGATAAGAATAAGAATAAAGGAGGAGAAAATAGGGGTATGCCTGAATCAAGAGGAAGCGGAAGTCCGCGAAGAAGTTCTACCAGGATTTCCAGTCATAACTGCCTGGAACCCCGTGGAAGCAGTAGTGAAGAACATAGAGAACGAGTCAAGAACTTTTAACATCACAGTGGACCATAAAGTAGATATTAGCTGGCAGATAAATGGTACCGAGGTGCAAAGAAATGAAAGTACACGAGAGGCAGTCTTTACGAAGGCGAATGCTGTTCCCGGAACCTGGAATGTATCCGTAATAGCAACTAACACAACTACGGAATTATCCGATATGCAGACGTGGATATGGAACGTAACACCTACTGCTGCTGTGATACCGACACCAGTACCTGAGCCAGAAGCGGAGATTGAAGAAGTATTGCCTGCACCTGAGCCAGCGCAAATACCGGTAGCAGAAGAACCAGCACCAGCACCAAAACTGCCAGGATTCCAGGCGGTATTCGCGATAGGTGTGATCGTAGCAGTAGCATATATTTTGATGAAAAAGATTAGGAGGTGATAATAAAAAAAATGGGAAAAAAGAGATTGTTTGTATTATTCAGTATAGCGGTAGTCTTGTACTCTGTTATGGTAGTAGCTTTACCAGCGATTGCAACAGCGTCAGAAGGTCAGGAGCGCGTCCTACGCATCTACGGCAACGCAAACGAAGACGATACGATTGACATGCGTGACTTCACTTTCACTTCGAGAATAATTTTAGAGTTAGAAGACGCGACTACTTTTGCAGATGCGAACTATGACGGCGATATAAATGTTGGTGACATGACGCAAATCGGGCTGATTATTATTGAAGTGCCAGCTGAGCTAACATTCGTTGACGCAAATGGTGATGCTGTAACCGTCTCCAAGCCAATAGAGAGGATAGTGGTGCATAATACAGATGCGGCAGAATCTGTCCGTCTTCTCGGAGCAGCAGATAAGGTTGTCGGCGTTGCTGAGTCAGTAATAAGAGAAGATGTTTTCTTCCCGGTTCTCGCGAATAAAGCGTCTACTGGTGGATGGAGAGAGCCATGTATCGAGACCATTCTTGCGATTGATGCTTGTGCAATAATAGTATATGGAAGATGGCCAAGGCCTGAGGCGCTTGAAGGTAAGCTCGTCGGTACCGATGTCGATGTTATCCGCCTAGACTTCTTTAGAGGAGACACTGTTGCAGATGAGATAAAAGTTCTTGGGTATATCCTTGACAGGAGAGAAGAGGCTGCGGAATACATCGAATTCCACGATTCCATCGTCGATTTAATCAGTGAGACACTTGCAGGAATTCCTGCTGACGACCGGGTAACAGTCTTTACAGGAAGTGGTGAACGTGCCGGCGGATGGCGAGCTTCCGGGGAGGGTACCGGAATTCATGCTCTGTCAGTAATGGCTGGAGGGAAGAATATCCTGGATGACGAAGGTATCACCGGTTGGGCAGATGTGACGTTTGAGTGGATTCTGAGCGAGGACCCTGATAAGATCATGCTATGGAGTCCAGGAGGAGGCTATGGTGGCGACTATACAAGAATGAAGGAGCGATTTGATGCATTCCACGCTGTGCCAGGCTTTCACATGCTTACAGCAGTGGTAAACGAGGATGTTCGTATCTTTGTCGGTGATCCAGCTACTTCACCTGCTTTCTTTGTTACTTTAGCCTACATAGCAGAATGGTTCTATCCCGACGATTTCGACCTGTGTCATCAGACAATCCACCAGGAGTATCTCGATCGGTTCCATCCGGTTCTTGACTTCTGTGTCAGGACAGAGGGCGCCTTCAGTTACCCATAGCCGCCGGAAGCGAGCTGAAGAAGACAAACAAAAAAATGAGAAACGGTTGGTTGTAGGAACATATTTTTTTGTTCCTGCTCTTATTTTTTATCCCTGCCATAAAATCATATAACTATACTTTTGCAGAAATAATACTAAATAATACTAGTATAGCGGTATTTGTATAGCTCACTTCAAACAAAGCTCATTGACAAGCAATTTTTTGAGCTCGTCGTAGACATCTTTTCCCTGTAACCGCCACGTGGCGAAGACCGAAGCGATGTACTGGTAATATTCAGCGCC
>JACGMN010000047.1 GCA_014061035.1 Candidatus Methanophagales archaeon
ACTACTGTGGCGTGGCAGTGAATACGTGAAGGAATTTCTTACAAAGACAAAGATAGACCTGGTCGTGCGAGACGCGGATGTTGAGAAGGTAGTAAAAACCGTACGTGAAACTGCATACACGGGTAAGATCGGCGATGGCAAGATATTTGTGCTGCCTGTTGAAGAAGCGATAAGAGTAAGGACTGGAGAGAGGGGAGAAGAAGCATTGTGAGGGTATCCAATCCCACACTCTTTTTTTTCTTTTAAAAAGAAATATTCAAAAATGATAGCCACAGAGACCACAGAAGAGACTGAGAAAAACAATGAAGAAAAAGGAACTGGAAATCTTGTTGGAACGTGTGGAGGACATAAAGAACCCCGATGCAGATAGCGAGCAATACTCAACACCTGCTACCGTAGCTTCTGAATTACTTTTTTTTGCGTTCGCGGACAGCGATATTGAAGACCGGGTAGTATACGATCTCGGATGCGGTAACGGGATACTTGGGATCGGTGCAAAATTATTGGGTGCACGCGAAGTAACCGGGATAGATAGAGACGGAGATGCGATAAACGTTGCGCGAAGAAATAGCAAAGAGCTGGAAGTGGATGTAGAATTCAGAGAGTGTGATCTACAAGAAGTGAGTGGAAAAGTGGATACGGTCGTGATGAATCCGCCGTTTGGTGCACAACGGAAGAACAGGCATGCAGACAGACTTTTTTTAGAAAAATCTTTCGAGATCGCAGCCGTTGTTTACACTATACTCAACGCAGGCAGTGAATCCTTTCTCAGAACTCTTCTTCCTTCTCAATCCGCAAAAATTTATCGCTACCCAGTCATTTTTCCGCTAAAACGGCGGTTCTGGTTCCATAAATCTGATATGAAGTCCATATCTGCCGATATATACCGGGTGGAGATGTAGGGGTGGGGTTCGGGGTTCTACGTTCTACGTTGAAGGGTTCAGGGTTCAGGGTTCAGGTCGCCCTTTAGCCTTTAGCCCTTAGCCCTTAGCCCTCACACCTCATACCTCACACCTCACACCTATACAAATATCTTTTGTTTAATATCCAACAATTCATCCAGCACTTCCTCTTCATCTGGTGAGAGCACTCCGCTTCCGCTCCGGTTCTTCAGTTCAGTCAGTTCATCTCTGCTCAGATTCACGTACAAAATGTCATTCTCGTCGATATGCCGCCCAACCGTTGGCTTTTGTAATGCAATCGCGACCTGCATGCCCTGCTCTGCACGCGGGATACTTTCGCTCTTATCACGAATCTCTTTTATCTGACCGACAGTTAGACCATCTGCTTTTATCAATTCCAGACCAGTCCTTATCTTACCAGAGAGTACTTCTACACCGACAATAGCAGGTTTACTCTGCCTGAAGATACAACCCGGCAGTATCTTTATCTTAGCAGGTGTCCTCAGCCGTTCCATAAGCTCCCGCTTCTCTTTCTCCTTCTCTACCTTTGACCACTGCTCATAATCTTCTATCAGGCGAAAGATGATATCGCTCGTAAAAACAGGTATTCCGGCTTGCAACGCTGCTTCCTTTGCATCCGGCAGTACCTTAACGCCAAAGCCTAAAATAACTCTCAAAAAGCGATTCTTAACTGCAGTAGCCTCTATTACATCTCGTCTGGATATGTCACCAACGTCTGCTCGTTTTATCGCATCTATTCCTTCATCGGTAAGCTCCAGCACGAGTGCCTCCAGCGAGCCCATTGTATCCGCCTTTATAATTACTCCTTCTGGACTTGTTTCCATCTTCATCGCTTCTATATCGCTCTTCACTTCGTTCATTACGTCTTCAAGTACAGCGTCCGCGTCTTCTCGAACCACGCGTACAAGTGAACCCGGAAGAGCGGATTCCAGATCAGGAGCAACTATTTTAACCCCTGATGCGGCATTCACCGTCCTCTCTCGCTTAAATTTCTTCTCTATTATTATCTCTTGCAGCGCGCGAGGCTTTAACAACGTCTTCACTCGCGTGACGATCGGTTCCTCCACTGTACTGCCCACGACTATCCTATCACCGATGTTGAGTCTGCCATCATACAAGATCACATCTATCGTTGTCCCGAGTCCTTTTTCCTCTTTCTTTTCTAATATCGTGCCTACACCCGCCTCTTCTAAATGGAGCTGTAAAGTTCGCTCGAAATACTTCTGCGACAAGCCTATTAGCACGAGCAGCAGATCAGCTATACCTTCCCCGGTCTTCGCACTCACAGGCACGATACCAACGGTCTTTGAGAAATCACTTATCCGGTCGTATCGATCTGCTGAGAAACCTTTATCGTAAAGCTCGCCTACTATCTTGTATATACAAGCATCCACTTCTCTGCACGCATATTCCGGCTGGCTGCTATAGTTAATCAGGAACGGTTTATCTATTGAGTTCCACCCGTTTATCCTGTCTATTTTGTTCAATGCAACGACAAACGGCGTTTTTAATAACCGTAGAATATTCAATGATTCGTAAGTCTGCATCTGAAATCCTTCCATCACGTCTACCACGATGACCGCGACGTCTGCTAACGCACTTCCTCTCTTCCTCAATGATGCGAAGGCATGATGGCCAGGAGTGTCAATAAAAAGCAAACCGGGAACGTCTATTCCTCTCCAGTCTGTTTTTAACTGCTCACAAATAGTTTTTATCGTACTGATAGGGATCTCTGTTGCGCCTATATGCTGCGTAACTCGACCTGCCTCCTTCTTTGCTATTGCTGTCCCCCGTAGTGAGTCAAGTAACGTGGTCTTACCATGGTCTATATGCCCTACAACCGAGAGAATGGGTGTCCGTATCTCGCGCTTTCTGTCCATAATACATTTCGCCTCCTTCTTTCTTATTCATTTCTTACTCGCTTCCACTTTCACTTCCTATTCCAGTTCTGCTTTTATCTCTGCTCCACCATGAGAAACTTTTCTTCTGCTTTCTTCCTTCTTCTTCTTTTTTGTCTTCTTTTTCGTATTTATCGAATTCATGCAGTAATTCTTTCTGCTTTTTACTAAGTTTTTTTGGCGTTACTACATTCACTCGCACTATCATGTTCCCTCTGCCATAGCCCTTCAGATCTGGCATTCCCATGTTCTTCAACCTGAAGTTCGTACCTGATTGCGTGCCCGCAGGTATCTTTATTCTCGCACTGTTATTATCTATAGTCCTTACTTCTACATCATCACCAAATACCAGTTGCGTGAAGCGAACCGGGATTTCACAGAATAGGTCATTCCCAGCTCTTCTAAAGAATTCATGCTCTTTCACATTGATTACAACGAACAAATCGCCCGGTGGTCCGCCTCTTTCACCTACACCGCCTTCACCTGAGATCCGTAATCTACTGCCTGAATCTACACCCGGTGGTATCCTCACAGATATCTGCTTAGTTACTTTAATCTTCCCGGAGCCATTACAATCATCGCAAGGATTCTTTATCTTTTGCCCACTACCGTCACAATGCGGGCATACGGAGACAGAGATGAACTGAGCAAAGCCTTGCCTCAGCACTTTTCTCAACTGCCCGGAGCCGCTACATGCAGAGCAGACTTCTATCCCACCCGAACTCACTCCAGTTCCGTTACAGGACGGACATCGCTCTTCTTTGAAGATGCTCACCTCTTTCTTCATTCCTTTCGCGGCATCCTCAAGGTCTATCTCAAGGTCATATCTGAGGTCGCTTCCTCTCGTTGGTCTGACTCTCTCGTAGCCCATATCCCTATCCATGCCCCTGTCGAAGAACATATCGAAGAAGGAGGTTCTTGCTCCTGCTCCAACATCTGCACCTGCACCTGTACTCGCTCTACCACCGAAAAAACTCTTTAATAAATCACCAAAGATGTCCTCTACATCATTAAACCTTGTAAAATCAGACCACTCGAATCCTCCTGGGCCGAAATCAACACCCGCCTGCCCAAATTTATCATAATTCATCTTCTTCTGCGGGTCTGATAAGACCTCGTAAGCCTCAGATATTTCTTTAAACTTTTTCTCTGCCTCTTTTGCGTTATCTTTATTCAGATCAGGATGATATTTCTTCGCTAATCTACGATATGCACG
Source organism: Candidatus Methanophagales archaeon (assembly GCA_014061035.1). GTDB lineage: Archaea > Halobacteriota > Syntropharchaeia > Alkanophagales > Methanospirareceae > JACGMN01. Next base: position 4,038 of record JACGMN010000047.1, read on the forward strand.
CTTTATATCTTCCTTTGATGCTTCTCTGCCTACACCTAAAATAGTGTAGTAATCTTTCTTCTCTGTCACTTCCTATTTCTGCCTCCATTATTATCTATCGCTATCTAAATATTTTATCTTTTAAGGTATAAAGTTTTTAACGCGGCGCCGTACATGCAGATGGTTCAGTTATTATTGCTTCACTCCAACGGAAGTAAACGGGTTTATCTTGCCGTTACCTTATACCTTTATATATACCCATTGTTTATATTTCATTTGTTCAGTGAATAGATGAATAGGTGAACGGGTGATAAGGCGTTGAAGATACGCGTGGAAGTAACGGATGAAGAAGGTATGAAGTCATCCATAGAGAAGGAGGGTGATTTACATATTGAGATGCTCAGGCTGCTTACGATAAGGGATGTAACAAAGTTTTTAGAGCTGCAGCTTTCTCCTCTTCCTATTAGGAACGCTTACGATCGCGATGTCGAAGATTTAACGATAAAAGAAAGATTGGCTTCTTTTTTACGCTTTGATGAACAGGCACCGAAAGGTTGGTTCACTTCTTCACAGATAAGAAGAATATATGAAGAGGTATTCGATGAGACTCTGAGTATGAGTACTGTATCAACTTATCTTGCAAACATGCATTCCAGTGGTATTTTAGAGAGAAAAGGAAGCAGAGCAATGAGACAGTACCGGTCGGTTGCCACAGAGAGCGAGAACACGGAAGCCGCAGGAGTCGAAGAATATGGCGTAAAAATGCGCGCCGTAAGCGACTCATTCTCACGTTCATAGTGATCAATCGCAGCCTGAAGTTAGGAACAAGAAAAAATAAATTTTGATAATCGGACGCAGATGAACGCAGATAATCAGGATTTGTATTTGTATAGGTGTGAGGTTTGAGGTCTTTGACTTACTATATACTCACACCTCACACCTCACACCTCACACCTTCGTCGTAGCTATACAAATACAAGATTTTTATACCCCGAACCCAGAACTTCACAGTCTCTTCACATACAAATCTTCATAAATTGGTCCTCCGGGCGTAAGCGTGCTTTTCTTTAATTTCAGTTCTTCCACGCACATCTTCCCTACTTCTACATCTCTCAGCTCCACTATCTTCTCCGTTACACATTCCAATTCGTTCTTTGACCGCAAAGGCTTCTTCACCCGGCAGAGCGTAACGTGCGCACTGAACCGCTTTTCACGCGGAAACCCTAATCTGTGCATTTCACGTTCCACCTCTTCTTGTAACGCCTTCAACCGCTCCTTCCCCTCCCGAATACCTATCCAGATAACCCGTATCTTTCGCGCTATAAATTTCTCCGGCGACGACGCTGAAGCCGAATCCGACGCCGGAGCCGCTGGAAAGAATCCCACACCCCTAAGTCCGATATCAAATGGTTTCTGAGTTATTTCTGCCAATCCGCTCTTAATTCGTTCCACGTCATCTTCTGAGACGTCGCCAAGGAATTTTACCGTTTGATGCGCATGAGCCAGATCTACGAATTTCGCTGCACCAGGACTATGCACTTTTAAGAACGCAAATTCATTCTGTATCTCTGCTATCTTTACTCTTATCTTCTCAGATAGGTCAATTGCGATAAAAACTCTCATGGCTCTCACCTAACGCTCCTGATATGTTCTTATTGCCCTAAGGAGGTCTATTCTCCTGAACTCTGGCCAAAACGGGGCACAGAAGTAAGCTGCACATTCGTTCCCGAACGTCTGCCAGGGCAGGAAATTACTCAATCGTATCTCACCCCCGGCTCTTATGATCAAATCTACACTTGTCTTCGCTCCACACAAACCAGAAGCAGCATTTTCCTCGCCTTCAATCATGCTTACGTATAAATGCTTTGAGATTGTATCTTCGTCTATCGTCTCCGAATTTAATACCCCACTTTTTACTTTATTTGCGATTATACGTGCAGCATCAACTATCTCCATCCTTCCACTATACGCGACTGCAATGAATAATTTGAATTTGTTATACTGCCCGGTGGCATCCTCTGCTTTCCTTATCGCCGCCTTTACTGATTCCGGCAGTAAATTGAGATTCCCTATTGCGCGGGTTCTTATTTCATTCTTATGTATTCTTTCATCTCTGCTCAGCTTCTCGAATTTCAGACGCAATAGCTCAAAAAGCTGCTCCTTCTCCTCTTCAGATCGCCGGAAGTTTTCGATAGAAAAAGCATACAGCGAAAGTTGCCGTACTCCTATATCGAAGCACCATTCGATTACACGCTCTGTTGTCTCCGTACCATACTCGTACCCATCTTCAGTTGAGACACCTATTTTTCTCGCATATCTACGGTTTCCATCCATGATTATCGCTACGTGTTCGGGTAAACTTCGCGCAGAGACTTCTGCCTCCAGCATCTTCTCATACCTCTCGTAAACAGCTCTGCTCAACCAGGTATGCATGCTTACCGCTCTTTGCAATGCGGAGGATTTTATTAATTTTATTATATTCTTCACATTTACGCCCCTACACCGCCTTCATCTCCGAAGTCCATTACCTTTACCGCCCTCTCATGAAGTTCTACAAGAGTTGCACAGCCTGCAACAGGCGTTATATCTAGTTTTTTTTGGTATCCGGTCTGAGACTGCCACGTCCCTGAATTTATAACTAAGACGTTCCGGTATTTAGCAACACCAACAGTATGCGTATGCCCACAATGGAATATCTCCGGAACATGGTCGATCACACCATAGTCGTGCCGGTTGGGAACAATGGAAACAGCTTTTCCGTATATCGGAGAAAGATGCCGCCTTCTCAGCATCTCTATCATCACGTCTTCCGGCTTTTGATAATTCAGTCGCGAGACAGAATTGACAAGATCGTCATACGATTGGCCATGGTATATTAGTACCTGCACTTGCACCTGCCTGTCACCGATCTGTATGCGAGCGGGGTTGCTCAGGAAAGACGTATTATCCGGGAATAATTCAGTGAGGTTCGCCGGCAAAGGAGGTTGTGGCTCGGCACTCCTAACCGCATCGTGGTTTCCGGGTACTACCACTATCTGTAAATGAGAAGGTAAATCATGGAAATATCTCGCAGCTATTCTGTATTGCTCCCAAATATCTGTGATTGACAGGTCTTTATCCTGACCAGGGTAGACTCCTATCCCGTCTACAATATCGCCGGCAACTACAAGATAAGCAATATTACTGCGTTTCGCCTCCTCTTTTAACCAGTGCGTGAAACTATCCCACGCGTCACTTAAAAAGGTCTTGCTTCCTACATGTATATCTGAGATAAAAACCGCATAGACCGGCTTTTTCTTCTCTGATTCCCTTTCTCTTCTGCTTTCACTTCCGGAAGAAGAAGTGCAGAGCGATGATTGCAAATTCGCCGGGGTGTTTGGTACAGATACCGGTACCGGTACATCAGGATATATTATCTTGTTTGCTATCAAATACTCCCCGCCGTCAGCCAAAAAACCGTTGACGCCTATTACCTCATCTAATATCACCTCTTCCTGGTGTATCATAATAACCGAGAGACTCCCGGTAGGGTCTTCTAATTCCACACGTGTATTTCCTTTTACCGTTTTGTTTATGCTTGATACCATTCCAACCACCGAGATGTCTTTCTTATCCTCGCGACTGCCATTTCTTACAGACCGTATCTGCACATAATTAAGACGCTTTTTTATTATCTTGCTTAATTTCTCATATCTGTCAATGAAATACGGTAAAAAATCTTTATGATCCGCAGCTATATCCTGTACAGGAAGCGAATTTATAACAGTAACAGCGTATGCCTCTGTATCTACATCTGCGCGCGCACGTGCGCTCTTTTTCTGAATGAAATCTGCTATCTGCTCTTGAGAAATCACACAATTTGAAGGGTTCAATGATTTACTCATGCTCTCGGCAACAGCAGCGATCTCGAAATACCAGCCACGCCTACCGTTGCCGCTACCATCACCGCCATCACAACCGTCATAGTCTGTAAGCAGATTTATCGCATCTGGATGAAGTTGCAATTCAAAATCGGCAAACAGCTTTATAATTTCTAATTCTTTCTCTTTCTGTTTTCCATTATTCACAGCCATTCCTTTATCTTCGCTTCCAGATACGGTTTTGGAAGAGCTCCCTGTATAACATCTACCGGGGCGCTGTCTTTAAAGATGATGAGCGTGGGTATAGCCATTATTGCATATTCCTGGGATATTCTCGGATTCTCATCCACGTTCAGTTTTCCGAAGACTACTCTTCCTGCATATTTCTTCGCCAGTTCCTCAAGTACTGGTGCAATCGTTCTGCACGGACTACACCATGGAGCCCAGCAATCCATAACGATTAGCGGATATTTTTTTACCGCTTCTACAAAGGTATCGTCTGTTATCGTTAAAGGCTTATCTATCTTGTCTCCGCCCTTTCTCATCGCTTTTTTTTGCTCTCTCATCTCACGCATCTTCCGCTCTCTTATCCGCTCTATCTCCATTCCTTCATCTTTTAAAAATCCGTTATCTCCTGCTCTCTCTTCTGACATATATGTATTCAGTATTCATACCTCCTTCGCTTAAGTGTACCGTATTGTGGTTTCCTCGTGACGGTCATCGCTATCTTTATGAATTATGGCTACCGCAGGGACCGTGCAATACGGCTCGGTTTGTTGCCCCTTCTTTGCCATAGTGATCATCCTTCGCTTAATTAGCGAGGTCAAACTACTCTTCGAAAGGGGCATTTGATATACTATTTTTTTTAGTACTTAAACATTACTTGTTTGTAACTACTCAGGTTCAAAGTTCCGGGGTTCACGGTTCACGGTTAGAAACCGATGACCATAAACTCGTATGAAGATAACGCGACCATCTGTGAACAGTCAATCCCTTTTGCAGGGGTTCCAGGTTCACGGTTCACGGTTCACGGTTAGACCGGTGAAAATTAAACGGTTCAAAGATA
>JACGMN010000126.1 GCA_014061035.1 Candidatus Methanophagales archaeon
TTTTTCAACAAGCAAAAAAATGTCATGAGCTCTGATCAATGCTTTAAGGTAGCTAATTGTGTATCTAAGTTACTTCGTGCTAAAAGTAAAAAACGACTCCCGATATTTCATTGCCTCTTTTAGCTGGTTTACTATATGCCCCTCTTCCGTAGACTCTACCTGAATGAGATTATCGTCCCTGAGCAGACAGCCCTTCAGCTTTCCCTCTGACGTTATTCGTAATCGCGAGCAATTAGCACAGAACACTGTATTATCTATCGGATGAACGACTTCTACTTCGATACCGTCCACGAAATATTTCTTCCTCCGGTGCAGCCGTCTCGTTTCTATTACCGCTGCCTGCAATTCGAGTTCAGCCTCGATCTTATCAAAATCTGGTTTATATTTATATTTATGCTGTAACAGATGCATAGTAGAAGCAGAGTTAAAAAGAGGCATCAATTCTATTAACTGCAAAATTACCGCATCTCTACCTCCGCATCGTCTGTTACACTCACGTACGAACCGTATCATATCAGCAATCTCATCATCATTTATTGTCTTGAGAATGACCATATTCAGCTTGATAGGCGTAAGACCGGCATCAATCGCGCTGTAGATACCATCAATTACCCGCGGCAGATTTTTTTTTGTCCGTGTAATAAAATCATATCGTTCCTCTTTGAGAGAATCAAGACTGATATTGACCCTATCCAGACCAGCTTCGGCAAGGTCAGCCGCGTAGTCCTTCAGAAATATTCCATTTGTTGTTAGCGAGATATCGTATTCAAATGCTCGCATGCCTTGCAGAATCTCTGCTAAGTCTGTTCGCATCAAAGGCTCGCCACCTGTAATCTTTATCTTCCTTATACCGAAATGATCAGACGCAGCTCGTGCTATCGCGATTACCAGCTCAGCACTGATCTCATCTTTATTCTCATCGCTATCCTTGCCTTTATCCTCTCTGCCTGCTATAGCTCTAACTCTAACTCTAACTCTGTCCCCCTCGTGATGGCAATAGATGCAGTTCAAGGTGCACCGGCTCGTAAGCGAGAACCGCAGACTCCTTATCTCCCTACCGTAATCGTCTGTTAACCTTTTCTCATCTATTTCCATAGTCTTACCATAAATGAATATTCTTCTTCAATTAAATCTGGCTCCTTCCACATTCAACCGGACATTTTCGTCATCAATGGAGCCCATCCATTCCACAGGGATTTCTCCATACCCTTCTTCCGCCTCGCCAACTGCCCTGAGACCAGCGATAAGTTCTGCATCACCAAGCACAGGGATATTTGCATTATGAGTAGAAAAAACGAATTGTCGTTTACGCTTTTCTTCACGCATCTTAGGGACGATTCCTTCAGCAATAAAGAAGTTATCGAGGTCATCTTCTGGTTGATCAATGATGAGTGGGGCATCAGATTCGAGTAATAAGTGAAGAAGGATTGCTGTTGCCTTTTGTCCGGTAGATAAATTATTCATCTCTTTCCATACTTCTTTATCTGGGGGGGCGATATTAAGTTCTATGATGGTGGTATGGGGTAGATCAAGTTCTTCTAGTTCCATAAATATTTCTTCTCCTGCTTCACTAATCCTACGTGCTTGATCCGGTGTGATATTAAATTTGTTTTGTAATTCAGCAGCTCTTTTTCTATTTCTACATATTGCTACAAATTCGGGTAGCGAAAGATCATCCTTTTTCCTTAGCGTATCAATTGCTTCGCTTAAGCGTCCTCCTATTCTTTCCCGCAACATGTCAAAGAGGGGTTCCCGGTCACCACAGAAAGAGACTTTTACTCTAACCTGTTTGTCTAATTTTTTGTTTTGAAGCTCACGTAATAGCTTTTCGTATTCATCTTGCACCTTTTGACGGCGTTGTTCCCACAGCTCTGAAACTTCCTCTACATCTGTCTCTGCTCTCCTCAGGTGCTTTTCATATTCTTCAATAATCTTTTTGAGATTGGTTTCTAACAATGCTAAAACGGTATCAATCTTGCGAAGCGTATCCCTAGCAGGAAGATCTTTTAAGGCTATTTCTGAGACGAATGCTCGATCGACTTCCACTACAAAGCGAATGTTTTCAAGACCTTCTCTTACTTGAGATAAACGGGACTTTGCGGTTCTCAGAACCTGCTCTTCTTTAACTAATAGGCTCTGATCTTTTAAACGCTCTTTTAATCCCTCCTCTTTAAATCGTTTTAGAGTTTCTTCGAGAGCAGGTAAACGACTCAGGTTCTCAGAAATTTCGCCCAGTTCTTTTTGAATATCAATCAGCTTCCTCCTGTTAAGTGCTAACTCTTTATCTGTCTTTCTCTTTCTTTCAGCTAAATGGGGGTCTTCATCTAAAAAGCGGTCTAATAATTTTGACAATTTAGTAGGAGATTTTGTAAGCTCACCAATTTCATGCTGACCATAAATTTCTACATTTCGGCAGATATCCTGTGGAGTGAGACTGAGTACATTTCCATCTGCATCCCTTATTACTGGGGGATTTGGATAGGTTCTTTCGATGAGGTAATCCTTAGGAGAAGGATGATGAGAATGAACGAGCAAAGAGATCTTCGTGCCACTCCGGATTACCTGTTTCAATATTCCGGAAGAAGCCTTTTTTGCTTCTTCTCCAAAAGGTTCAAGGTCAAGGACATACCGGAAACTCTCTATGATTGTGGACTTACCAGTTCCACGACCCCCAATCAGTGTATTTAAATTCCCGTTTAGATGAATCGCAGCACCATCAAGGAACCCTCCTTCCCATGTCAATGCTACCATCTCAGTATGCTCAGGAGGTTCCTCTTCAGATAGGAGGCGAATCCTCGAATCTGGATCCAGAAATGCCTGCCTCAGACCTCCAACAGTTGGCTGAGACATTTTTATATGAGTTGATGCCTGCACAGATTCCAAATCTTCTGGCCTTGCTATATCCAATGCATTGACCACAGCAACTGTTCTGGCTCTCTTATAATTTGTATCCTTGTTTAAGACAATCTGTTGATCTGCATAATTTAAATCGCTAATAGAACCAGGAATCTGGGCTGCATAAAGATTGAGATCACGCCATACGTTAATCCTTGCCTCTCCTCTCAACACCCTAAGAAGACCACCGTTATTGGTAATATGGGCAGCAACACAAATACCCTTCCATTCCTTTTGGACTTGTCGCAAAATTTTTAAAACTGGTTCGGATGAGTTCTTTGTTGAAGAGCGAGTGGTATGAATTCCAAGATCGCCCAGATACCTTTCTAATACATTAATTTCTGTATCTGGGTCAAAGATGCAGAGTAAGTGCACACCCTCAGAGGAGGCAACTTCAAAACCTGGAAAGACCGTTATACCTGATGGTTCTGCCTGTTTTCTAATAGCATCAACCCTGCCCACATGGTTATGGTCAGTGATAGCAATAACCTTTATGTCAATCTCTTGACATTTATCAATCAACTGACGGTTATATTCCTGTTCACTGAAACCATGGCTTTCGCCTCTATTGGTTTCTAAGTAACTAAATGGATTTGTCTGGAGTGCACAGCGAATGCACAGCGAAAATACTTAGCACCCAAAGTGAGGTCCAGAGCTTTTTCTATGTTTTCTGGCCATTTACTGCTTAAAATTTCCTTTTCTTTTTTAATCATACTTTTAACCATGAGTTATACTATACCATCCCCATACTCACTACCAGCACGGCGATCGCAAGAGCTAAAACAACTCCATATACCCCCTTATCCCACGCTAACACCTTTCTACCATCCAGGACGCTAAAAGGAATCATATTGAAGACCGCGAGCCAGGCATTTATCAGCATTCCAAACTTGCCGGTCAGTTCCACCACGTCATGGTTAGCGAGACTGAAGAGTACAAAGAAAAGGTAGGCTAATATTACGTTCGTCATTGGCCCTGCTACCGCTATCTTACCGCTCTCCGCTCTCGTAAGATACGGCTTGGAGATCATAACTGCACCGGGCGCTGCGAATATAAAGCCAGCAAACGCTGTTAATACTGCTACAAGTAGCATGAATGGTGCCATCCGGAATTCTGACCATGCACCATATCTTTGGGCAACCACTTTGTGTGCGAGCTCGTGAAAGATGAAGGCAAGGCCAACGGTAACCGCGGAGATAGCAAATATTGAAGGCAGATTGATATTGTAGTTGTAATACCATCTGTGAAGAAGAATAGTAAATGCAAGAGCTATTGCAAACCACGCTATCAACAGATGCTTTATCTCTGTCTCGCTTGTTTTTATCTTCATAGCATATTATATTCATAGCCCAGGACGGATTCGAACCGACGTCACGAGGTCCAGAGCCTCGTATGATTGACCACTACACTACCGGGCTATTTATATCCTGTATCATGCATCTTCATCGTACATATACAAATATCGTAACTATTCAGGTTGCCAGGTTCACGGTTCAAGGTTCACGGTTCACAGATGGTCGCGTTATCTTCATACGAGTTTATGGTCATCGTTTTTTAACCGTGAACCGTGAACCCCGGAACTTTGAACCTGAGTAGTTACAAATACCTTTTACTTTATTATTAAATTAAATTATTGAGACAGTAAAAAATCCAAAAATATCCTTATCTTATCAGTAGTACCATAAATCTATCTCTTCTATATCATGCTTATGCAGTGGACGTACGCAAAGGCTGGTGTAGATATAAAAAGGGAAGCTGGAGTAGTAAAAGCGCTCACCGGGGCGATAACGCGGCAACCAGACTTAAGAAGCGTGTTTTCCGGGCTTTTTGAACTCCCGTTCGATACAGACCATCTCATTGCCATCTCTACCGATGGTGTCGGCTCAAAGGTGCTCATCGCCGCAAAGCTCGATATATGGAGTACCCTCGGTATAGACTGCGTTGCGATGAACGTGAACGATATTTACTGTCTCGGTGCAAGACCGCTTGCTTTTACTGACTATCTTGCTATGGAGAAGCCGGACGAGCGGATTGCTGCGGAAATAGGCAAGGGCTTAGAAGCAGGTGCGGAGATCGCAGACATATCTATAGTTAGCGGTGAGACCGCGATACTGCCAGAAGTAGTAAATGGTTTAGACCTCGCGGGAACGTGTGTCGGGTATGTAAGAAAGGATAAGGTGATACGAGGGGAGCAGATTGAAGTCGGCGACCTTGTTCTAGGGATTAAAAGCGCGGGAATCCATAGCAATGGGCTAACACTTGCGCGAAAAGTAATAGAGGAAGAGGGCGAGGGCGAGGGTGAAGGCACTGGGTTGTCGTATACTGAACCGTTCGCAGTAAATCCTGTAAGAAGCATAGGTGAAGAGCTGCTCAGACCGACAAGGATTTATACAGAGGTTTTAGAGCTGTTGGCGCGATGTGAAGTACATGGTTTGGCGCATATAACTGGCAGTGGGTTACTAAAGCTAAACCAGATCACTGATCTCGGCTTCGATATCTATAACCCGTTCGAGCCAGACGAGATATTCACGTTCCTTCAGGAGAAGGGGAATATCACTGATGAAGAGATGTATACTACCTTCAATATGGGTATGGGTTTCGCAATCGTCATTCCAGAGAGCGAAGAGCAGGAAGCAATCCGGATAACTCGTGGTAAAATCGTAGGTGAAGTCGTTGAAAGAGGAGCAGGGATAAAAGTGGGCGGAGGTGTAGATATCTATGTTTGAATACCAACCAGGTATTATAGCGACATTAGATCTCGATGATCTGGAACAGGCGAGAAGGATAGCTGAGGAGATTACGGATATGAAGAAAGAGATTGCGGGATTGAAGATCGGCTCGCTTCTATCCTGGAAGCATAGCTTGCCGAAGGTTGTCGAGATGCTGAAAGAGGTCTGTGATTTCCCGCTGATATTTGATGCACAGAAAGCTGGGACCGATATCCCAGATATGGTGAGACGGCAAGTTAAAATGGTCGCGGATTCAGGCGTGGATTCATTTATTGCTGCACCACAGGGTGCAGGCGAGACGACACTTGCTGCATTTGTAGATGCTTGTAACGAATACAAGATAGTCCCTATTGTAGTCGTAGAGATGACGCATCCAGGATTCTATGCCTACCTATTAAGGGACGCTGGGGAGAGAATATTGGAGAAAAGCATTGAATTAGGCGTCAGTAATTTCGTCGCTCCTGCAAACAAGCCAGAACGTTTGAATGCGTATAAGAGTATTGCACATAAGAAGGGGGAAGAGATAAGAATCTTTACACCAGGTGTAGGACCACAAGGCGGTAGTCCGGGTGCCGCGGTTGAAGCAGGTGCGGATTTCGTCATAGTCGGGCGGTCAATATATCTGGCAGAAGAAGCAAGGGCAGAAGTAAGACAGATATATAGACAGATATATAATCTAATTGACAAACCATACACATACAGGAGTAGAGTTTAAAATAACTCAGATCAGTGGCTTTGGTTGTCTATCCTCCGGAAGAACAGGCAATCGCATCGTGTTCAGCAATAATCCACCTTCAACCTCTTTAGCACGTTCTAAAATCAATTCCTTCCCCCTATATGTGAGTGCGAATATCGGTATTGCAGTGCCTGCCTGGACAAGAGCCTTCTCGGCGGCGATTGTTCGTATCTGTGACGATGCACAGGCAGTGACGAGGTCAGCGATCGCACAGAGTTCATCAGCGTCTTCTCCTGAGATGCCTGTTAGATGGACACCGAAGATAACAGCCTGCTTGCTAATATCTCTACATCGCTGTGCATCTGCAAGGAGAGAGACGGTAACAGCTACTCGTTCATATCCCAGTTCAAATGCTCTCTGCAAGCCTGCTGCCTGGTCTATCCTTGGCGGGTCAAGTATTTTACCGCCTTTATTCTTTATTTTATTTATTATCCCTTCAACCGGAGTTGTCTCAATTACGCCACTTAATCGTGCACCTATCCCTTGTACAAGTGCAGGATTATCAGTGATTACCGTCCCGGCACCGTCACAGACCGTTACAGTACTATCGAGCAACTTTCTCCGAAGTGCAGTCATAAATATCTCCGAACTGCCAAAACCAATGAACGTATCCATCTCTACTACTCTATCTGCGGTACACATTCCAAAATCGCGTATCCTGAATTCGATGTTATCTTTTATTTTCTGCTCGTTCAGCTCCTTTATCCCGCGCATCTTCTCCCACAACCGACAGTACGTTACCCTTGGTTTTCCGACTTCTACTACTTTACCGTCTTCCACCACTACTCTTGTCTTCCCTAAGGCTTCGAAGACGTGCCGATCTTTTTTCACGTTCTTAAGTTAAGTGATGCACTTAATCTTTATAAAGCAGATTTAATAAAAACGGAGAGGTATAACGGAGATAACGGAGATTGAACTGGGAGGGGGCATTGGAATTTATGGACGTTAAAAATATCCTGATTGCACGCGGTATAAGAGCTACGAGAAGTCTTGGGCAGTATTTTCTGATTGATGAGGATGTAGCATCGCGAATGGTGGATTATGCCGGTGTAGACTGCTGTGATGTGGTACTGGAGATCGGTGCGGGCGTTGGAAGCGTTACAGAGAAACTGGTGCGGAGAGCGAAGAAGGTTTACGCGGTGGAGAAGGACAAAGAACTGTGTGAGGTACTACGAGAGCGATACAGGAATAAGAATAAAGATGGCGGAGCAGAGATTATAGAGGGAGATATTATGAAGATAGAGCTGCCGAGATTTGACAAGGTCGTTGCAAGCATACCTTTTTCGCTATCATCGGCGATCACGTATAAATTGCTGCTTCATAACCATAATAATAACTATAACGAAGCTTCAGGGCTTGCACTCGCGGCGGTGCTTCTGTATCAGAAAGAGTTTGCGAAGAAATTGGTTGCGAGACCTCGCTCAGATTCGTACAGCAGGATTTCGGTCATATCTCAGGCTCTTGCCAGGATTGAAATTCTTGAACTTGTTCATCGAGATGCGTTTTATCCTCCATCGCCTGTTAAAACCACGATAGTGAGATTGAAGGCTTATGATTATGAGGAGCAGACGGCAAAGTCAAAGTCGAAGGCGGTGGCGGAAGAGAAAGAAGAAAGAATAGTAGCGATGAAGGATAGAAAGAAGTTTTTTGAGTTCGTTACTACTGCGTTTGAGCAGAGAAGGAAGAAGATGGGAAGTATTTTTAAAACGCGCTTATTAAGAGATAGTCGCTTAGTGTCTGCGGAATTGGATAAGAGGCCAGAGGAGCTAAGCCCTGATGAATTTGTAAGATGGTTTAGCGATATAGAGGTAGGAGGGCATAAGTGAAAATCGTTCTGCTTGCCCCCCCAGGCTCAGGGAAAGGGACACAGGCAAAGATGCTGGCTGATAAATATGGGATACCACATATATCGACTGGAGACATCCTGCGTGATAATATTAGGGCGAAGACAGAACTTGGGGTTGAAGTCGGATCATACATGGAGAAAGGCGAATTAGTGCCGGATGGTGTACTGGTAGAGATGATTAGAGGGAGGTTATTGCACCCTGATTATGCTTCCGGTTTTCTCCTTGATGGCTATCCACGAACACTACCGCAAGCAGATGAGCTTAGCAAGATATTGAATGAGAGACGGAATAGACTGGATGCTGTATTATATATAGATGTACCTGATGATGTGTTGATCAAAAGACTATCTGGAAGAAGAATGTGCACCTGTAGGGCGAGTTATCATCTCTTGTTCAACCCGCCGGAGCGAGATGGGATCTGCGATCATTGCGGTAAGAAGCTTTATCAGCGAGATGATGACCGGGAAGAAGCAATCAAGACCCGTCTGGAGATTTATAAGCAGCGAACACAACCATTGATAAGCTATTACGCAAAAGAGGGCATAATGCTTACGGTAAATGGTGCCGCAGAGATATCAGAAGTTTTTACCAGAATTTGCCGCTTATTTGACGATTAAGGCTCTGATACAATCAAATCAGCTTGATCTGCTCTTCAGTGGGACGATCATTACAATTACAGCACCGATGCGTTTTAACAGTCATTGAAGTTGGACTAATAACTAATAAAAATATAAAAAGGGGAAAAAACAAACCCCTCACAACATTTTAATTTTTTTTCTTTTTTTTTCTTTTTTGCTCTTTGTTTTGCTATAGTTTGCTTTACCTTCGCTTCCTCCGCAGTACGAGATATGCAACCGCTAACAAGCCTGCAATCGCTAATACCGCTCCGAAACCTGGTACTCCTGGTACTGGTGGCTCTTCTACCGGTGGCTCTTCTACCGGCGCTGCTACCACGAAGTTATCTGTCAGACCATCGACTTCTACACTGTAAGTAGCTTCCACGTCTTTTGTGACGGTAAATGTCACCGTCTCAGTTGCATCACCAGCCAGTGTAACGTCTCGCGTCTCTATCTCTCTACCATCGATCGTCAGCGTGAGTGTGTGCGTACCCTCTTCGTCTCCAATATTCGTTACCGTAGCCCTGATCGTGACTGTCTCGCCTGGTTCGACTTCCGCCGGCCTTATCACGAGATTCGCGACCGTGAATTCCGCAGGGTCTGGCACTACTACCGGCACCTCTGGCAATAACTCGACTACTACTGTATCTATATTTCCATCGCCGTCATCTGCTTCAATCGTGTACATTCCAGGAACCATACCTGTCGTGTCTATTGTCGCACTGAATACTCCTTCATCAGGAGTCGGCCATTCTACCGTAGCCATCTCGATAGGCAAGTCCATCGGTCCTACAATTGACGATATTGTTATCAACGTCCCTGGCTCACGGTTTGTCGTTCCACTCACATTCAATGGGTCTCCTACAGCTACTGCCGCAATTTCGTCCAATTCAACCCGTGCCGATTCTACCATAAATGTAAGAGCCACGAGTAGATCGTCACCACCAGGTACGTTAACTGTTCTATCTGTGATCTTTGATACCAGTTGGTCCTGTGTCGCACCAGCAGTAATACCGAGATGCCCTAATGTTAATTCGCCTGCACCTTGCCCACGAGTCTCATATTCTCCATCACGGCCTGGTGTAAGAACCAGTGCTATCCAACGGCCAGTATCTAAACCATCAGTCATCTTTATATCTTCGCTGAATGTGTTATTGGTCACAGATATTGAACCTATAGAAATGCCATTCAAAAGACCTACGCCTGTCTCAGTTCGCCATCCCCGCGGACCTATAAGAATGTAGTCCACATCAGTTACACCGGTTGCTGTTCCTTCTAAGGTATAGTCGTCACCCTCGGCAACTATATTTCTCGGCTGTTCTGCTGTTAGTCCGGGTTCTACTAATCTTATCGACGCTGTCGCATCTGGATCAAACTGGGTTACAACAATCTCCCCCTCAGTCTCTGGAAATACTTTATCCACAACGACCTCTATAAGATAAGTTCCAACCATCTCTCTGCCTGTATCCCATTCTACCTCGACTTCTCCGTCCACTAAATCTTCGTCTTCAAACTGTAGTCTATCATCAATAATTATGTCTACGGTATCACCACCAGTAGCTGTCACTTTAATTGTTACATCCTCTCCTATCACTGCGACACGCGGAACATCTATCGTTGCTTCTATATCTACTACCTCTACATCCACGCTATCCCGATCGCCTGGTTCCGTCTTGTCAATAGCCTCATCGTGTGGTATAAATGTTGTAGGGTATCCTTGCAGACCACGGAACAGGTATATCGTATAGGTTCTCTCATCTGCACCCTCCGTAGATATCCTAATATCTGCGACACCACCGCCTCCGGTGCGGACCCATGCTGCTAAACCTCCTAGTCCTATATGATCAGCATCAACATGACCTACATCACCCAGTATCACTGGCCTTTCGGCAATAACCGGAGTAACTGTTAGATAATACCATGTACGTGGGAGACCTCTAACTCTCAGGATCATATCCTCTCCTGCGATAACTTCCTCTTCCACTGCCTCTATCCCGAAGACTTCAGGTACGATCGTGATTTCCATCCATGCGGATCTGACATCAAGCGCATTACAGGTACCACGATTTGATTCTATCCTTATTCTGTATGTTCCTGTTGCCCAGTCAGTAGTATTTATATCTAGAAGATCAATTATTGTAGCGTCAGCATCTATGTGAGCCAGATGAATATCCCCTACCAGATCACTAGTTATTACGTGCTTCTGTATTCCATCAGGATCTCGTATATCTACCTCGATAGTACCCCACCATCCTTTCTTCTCGTCTACAGCCCTCGTTAGGAAACCACCAAAATTTGGTTCTGCTCGGATCGTTAGCGGCGTACCAGCCGGCACAGTTTCACCAATGATCGAGTCAATTGTCCCAGGTCCAAGGAATATATTGCCTGCTACTTCAGGTGTATCGATAGTTATATTACCTATAGTAACACCAGCGGCATTTTGGACGTAATATCTACCGGCATCAGCACCGACAGGTATATGGAAGTTACTAGCATTTGCAATATCGATTATGTCATCTTCTGCATCGCCGGCGGCACCAACTAACCGCACGGGTTGTAAGTCTAGTAAGCAGTCATCAAATCTCAGTCCCTCTTCACCCGCAAAAAGAACTGCACCCTCTCCAATGACTCCACCATAGCGTGCATGATCCTCCTGTGGACCTTGTGCTTGCATCGGCACCACCGCACCGAGCAATGAGCCGACCATAATCGCAACCATCGCAAGCCCGATCATCGCTTTCGCTTTACTTCCCACATTCGCTTTATTCTTGTTCATCTTTTTTCTCATTTTTTTTCCTTTTCACCTCCTAATGTTTTTAGAATAGATAAGAAGGGATATATAAATAAAAATTCTGGTTCGACCTGTCTATCTGTAGTGAATAGCGGGACGCTACTAAAGAGCAAGGCACCGTCGTCATCTTACCCTCTTGCTTGTTGTCGTTGTCGTTACCGTTACCGTTTCCTGCTTCGCCACTATCCATCTTCGCCGTCTTCATCTGCATCTGCATTTCTCTTCTCCCCCTTCCTTATGCTATGCTATACCTTACATCCTATATATATGCATATATGCTTTTTGGTTTCGGTTTGCATTTGTATAGCGCCCTCATCGTCTGCGTCTATGCCGCCGCGCTCCCATCTGTATGTGATAAGATGAGCGTATTCATTTATTCATTATATAACTCTTCCGTTTACCATATTTATACTTTTTTGTTCTTCTCAATCTTCTCCGCGTTCTCTGCGGGCTCAGCGGTAAACAAGTACAAGTACTCCATTTTTTATAGTCTTCTAACCTGCTACTGCTACTGCTACTGCTGCGTTGCGCTACGTTTCCCTACCCTACCCTACCCTATCCGCCCTGTAATAAAATTGTTATTAGAATAGTCACCGTTGTTGCCCATGTCCCTATAATCAAACCAACCGTCCACCTGAAATTACTGCTTAAATTCTCTCCGAGCCTGTCTACTCTACCATCAAGTTTATCTATTCTACCATCAAGTTTATCTATCCTACCATCGAGTCTGTCTATTCTACTACCGAGGTTTTTTCCGAGTTCGTCTATTCTCTCATTCGTCTCGTCTATTCGCCTATTCAGCCTCTCATTTATCTCGTCTATTCGCCTATTCAGCCTAAGTATCCCGATTACAAGGCAATCTTCTGCCGTTATTTTTCTATCCTCTACTATCTGCTCTGTCCTTACTTTTCTATCTTCCTCCAGTAATTGGAATATCAATTCCTCTTCTGACATCCTATTTGTAATCGCCACGCCACGCTATCCGCGATCTCCGCACTAAACAAAATTTCTCCTTACCGGTATCCCCTCTTCACTATATCTTCTCTTATCTCCCCCAATCTCCTCGTTGCGGTATCTATCTTCACCCTCACTTCTTCCTCTATTGAATGCATACTCACACGTAACGATCGTTCCTTCTCACTAATATCCTGCTCTAATCTACGTAATCGCTCATCTATACTTAAGAACAATAGCGCAAACATTCCCGCGAGTACCACTACCGAGAATGCAATCACCGGGTCTTGATACCTCTCCCACAACCTGTGCGTGATCACGAATGCCGAAAAGACCAATATCACCGAGAATATTATATTTCTTGCCTCCATACGCCCACATTCACCTCCTTTCTTATTGCCATCTATCTTTATTTATATATATGGGTTCACGGTTCACGGTTCACGGTTCACGGTTCAAGGAACAAAGCAAAATGTAGAATGTAGAATGTAGAATGTAGAACGTAAAACGTAGAACCCTGAACCCTGAAGAACCCCAAACTACAATGCAAAGAACAGTGCTCATCCTGGCAGGCGGAAAAAGTCAGAGATTCCAGTCGCGAGATAAATGCTTCATTATATTAAAGAGCAAACCGCTCATACAACATGCGATTGATAACCTCTCCAGCGTAGCGGATGAGATAATAGTCGCGGCACGAGACGAGCAGCAATGGCAAAGGGGACTGGAACTGAC
>JACGMN010000026.1 GCA_014061035.1 Candidatus Methanophagales archaeon
CGCCTCTCTTCTTCCGTGAATTCTATTTTAATCATCTACACCACCTTTTTACCTTTATATTTCAAAAGGTGGTCGAGCATATATAAATCTATCCTATAACCATCCTGATAAATGCCTCAATTTATGCAGGTGTTGAGTATAGTATAGTCTTCAAAGGTCTTAAAATTTTATAACTACTATTATGTAAAGATTATGCGTTGACCATGAAATGATAAGGATAAGGACAATAAAAGAAGCGCTTGAAAGCAAGGAACTGGAACCGGAATCAGAATTAGAACTCTTCAGCCGGAATCTTGACTTATCAGCAGTTATACCCGGAGTGAAAGAAACAATCGCGGGCGTGAAGAAGAGAGGAGATGCTGCACTGCTGGAATATACAGAAAAGTTCGACCGCGTGAGACTGAAGGATAAAGCGATTGAGGTGGAGCTGGAAGAGATTGAAGCCGCGAAAATGAGCGTAGATGATGATACGTTCAGGTCTATTGAAGCATCAGCTACTGCGATAAGAAATTTCCATTACCGGCAGAAGAGGCGAGGGGCATGGTTAGAAGAATTTAGTCCCGGCGTATTCCTCGGCGAGAAATACGTGCCTTTTGACGTCGTTGGCGCGTATGTCCCCAAAGGCTACTTCAGCAGTGCATTGATGTGCGTGATCCCGGCGAAGATAGCTAAAGTGCGTGAGATAGTTGTCTGCACACCTCCAGGCAAGGATGGGCATGCAGACCAGGTGACTTTAGTTGCTGCTGATCTTGCAGGTGCGACGAGAATATTCAAGATAGGCGGTGCTCAGGCAATTGCCGCTCTCGCTTTTGGCACTGAGACTGTTCCGCGAGTGCAAAAGGTGGTAGGTCCAGGTAATATATATGTAACAGCAGCGAAGATTGCTCTTCGCGAAGAAGGCATAGAGATAGATTTCCCGGCAGGTCCTTCAGAAGTCCTAATAATCGCCGATGAAACTGCGAATCCTGAATTTATTGCTGCTGATATGCTTGCGCAGGCGGAACATGGCGAGAGTTCTCAGGCTGTTCTTCTTACAGACTCGGAACGTATAGCTGCGGATGTGGAACGAGAAATTTTAGCTACTGCTGACGGCAAGAGGCTAAAGGCTAAAGGCGAGGGGAATGACGAGGATATCTCTCAGTTACAGTCGCAGTACCAGCATCAGCATTGGATACTAACCGGTGCGAGCATAGACGAGTGCATAGAGTTTGCGAACAAATATGCACCGGAACACCTTGAAATAATCGTGAGATCGCCATTGGAAGTCTTGAAAAGCATAAAAAATGCCGGCTCGGTCTTCATCGGCAATTATTCGCCCGTTGCTGCTGGAGATTATGCGACTGGAGCAAACCACGTTCTTCCAACTGCAGGCTATGCAAAACTATTCTCAGGGCTTGATGTCGACCATTTTATGCATAGAATTACACTGCAATGGCTGGATAAAGAAGGGCTGAGGCAGATAAAGAATGTAGTAGTGCGGTCGTGTAAAGTGGAAGGTATGGAAGCGCATGCGCGGTCAGTAGAAAAGCGATTCTTGCATGAGTCTCAGGAAAGACAACAATAAATACTCATAATTTGATGTTTGGTGCCCGGAATTTTTACTGAGCTATGATTGATACTCCTTATTAACTACCTCTTTTATATGCTCTGCGATCTTCTCACCCATATGCTCAACCTCCATCAACTCTTCCTTCGAGGCTGTTATAATCTGTTCAACCGTCTTAAATCGCTTTAATAGATTCCTTGCCGTCACGATCCCGATATTAGGCAATGCCGAGACGAGGTATTCCTGTTGTACTTTCAACGATGCCGATGGCTTCTTACCGTGTGGATTGATCTCTCTCCTGGTCGGTCGTTGCTCACGCTTTGCAATGACATAGAGTAACGATGCGGTATCTGCCTCGTCCCGCGTCTGTATTATAGGCACAGAGAGGTCAATGGCTATGGTAGCCATCACAGCTCGCACTACATTGGGATGCACATTACGCTGTCCATAGAGCGATTCACCCTCGATGATAAGCACTGGCTTCTCATACTCCTTCTTCAACCGAAGAATCTGCTCTAACAGGTTCCTGCGTTTATTTATCAACGATTCCAGGAAATCATCCGTCCTCTTCCGCTCTATGCAAACCCTGTCAGAGACTACATAATCGCCAATCCCAAGGTTCTGTAATTTCAAGTCCACACCAGCCTTATCCAGAAACCTCGTCACTTCTGAGTTCGTCTCACGCGAGTCAACAATGATGGTCAGATTCAACTCACTTTCACTTACATAGTCAACTATTCTCTTTTGATCCTTTTCTGTATCCGCCCTCGCCTGCCTGTGCGAGGTCGCACGCAGACAGGCCACCGCATTTTTATTTTCACTCTCATTTTCACTCTCCTGCATCCCCTCTTTCAATTCCATCCCCGTCCCCATCTCGATTATCCGCCGCCTCATCTCGCGTTCCTTGGTTCTGCTGAGCCAGTAATATGCTTCGTCCTTTGTACCTTTTGCAATGAGTACGATGATCTTTCCTACTTTTTTACGTGCTGTCCGCCCTTTCCTTTGTATGCTCCGTATAGCAGACGGAATGGGTTCGTAGAAGAGTACGAGATCGGTTGCCGGAATATCGAGTCCCTCCTCGGCGACAGAAGTAGCGATTAAAACATTGTAAACACCTTCTTTAAACTTATTTATTATCTCTACCTGCTCTTTTTGCGTCAGTCCCTTATCCGCTTCTTTTGATGCCTGCCCTATGAACTTAACAGCTCGTATTCCCTCCTTTTCAGAATTCAAATCACGCAACGCGGACATAATCATCTCCACGGTATCACGATAGTTAGTAAACGTGATTATTCGTCTATCTGGGTTCTCGCGAAATTCCTTCTTCAGTATCTCTATCACCACGTTCAGCTTGGGGTGCTCGCCCTCGTACGATGCTAACGCGCTCATTGCAGCGACGAATTTGCTATCCTTTAACAATCTCTTTGCCGCTTTGCTGCCATCTTTCGAGAACGCTTCAGTCCGCAATCGCTCAAAATACCGTCGTAACGCGAATACGCCTTGTGTCTCTATTAAATCAATCGCATGCCTTATCTTCATCACTTCAGCCTGCAACGACAGCGCTTTGTATAAGTCTGCATGTTTCTGAGTCGCTAATTGAGCAGCTATTATTTGACGTAACGCCAGAAGCTCGGTCTTCGAGATTTCATTGCTCTTCTTCTTCTTTCTTATAAAACCTAACGTTCGTAACGCTTCCACACGTTCTACTAATACCGCATCTAATATGCGCTTCTGTCTCTTTATCTCGACTGGAATTTCTATACCACGCCATTCGAAGTCCTTTTTGAATATATAAGGCAAAACATCGTGGTCATATTCTGTTCTGCTCTCTACCTTCGCTACACCTAACGAAGTGCAGATTTCACGTATCTTCTCCATATCACTACCCGGAGAAGCGGTCATTCCCAATACCCGTGGCTCTTGCACCTGCGACTGCGCTGCATACTTCTCGGCTATATAAACATAAGAGTAGTTCCCTACGGCGCGATGGCATTCGTCGAATATCAGTAGTGCAATATCGCCGAGCGTGATTCTCCTACTCAACAGATCGTTCTCTATTATCTGCGGTGTGGCAACGACTATTTTTGCAGACTCCCATAGCTTCACCCGCCTGTCTGGCAATATGGAGCCGGTGAGCGGTTGTATAAGCGAAGCATCAAAGTTCAATGCTTCTTTTAAGAACGCGGCATGCTGCTCGACCAGCGGTCTGGTAGGAGCTAAAAAGAGAATCTTTCCCTTTGCCACTCTGTCAATTAAGGCTAATAGTGCCACGGTCGTCTTACCCAAGCCAGTAGGCAGAACTACCATCAACGATTCTTTCTTCGCCTCTTCTGCAATCGATACTTGATATTCTCTTCGCTCCACCACGCCATCTTTTAGAAGAGGATGCGATATGAATTTCGATCCACTTTTGAACGCAGGATCAGGATCAAGATCGGGATCAGGATTATGCATAGAAGTAAATATATAAAGAAATGATAAATAATTTATAATTTATAATGTATAAGAGATGTTAGGGAAGTTAAGCAGTTCGCTGAAAGAAACTATCCGGAAGATAGCAATGGCGAAGCGGATAGATAAGCAGACGGTTGAAGAGTTAGTGCGTGATATACAGCGAGCTTTGATACAGGCAGATGTTAAGATTTCACATATAAAGGAGCTTTCAAATCGCATACGAGAGCGTAGTTTAAAAGAGAAATTGAAGTTGAATCCTCGAGAACATGTTATTAAAGTCGTCTATGAGGAGTTGATAAGGATCTTAGGGAAGGGTGTTGACGTTCCTTTAGCGTCTCAGAAGATAATGATGGTTGGGCTGCACGGCACGGGGAAGACATCGTCGTGTGCGAAACTTGCGCGGTTCTTCCAGAAGAAGGGTTTAAAACCCGCGGTTATCTGCGCTGATATTTATAGACCCGCAGCATCTGACCAGCTACGGCAATTATGTGATAGCATAGGCATTCCCTTCTATGATGGTGCTGACCTGCTCCAGTCCACGACGCCCCCGGTAAAAGGAAAAGCTGCGACTGTACCTGTACTGGATATAGTAAAGGCAGGAGTAAAAAGGTTTGAGAAGCACGATATTACTATTATAGACACTGCAGGTAGGCATGCTCTGGAGGAAGGGATGATAAATGAGATAAAGGAGATAGAAGAGAGGATAAAACCAGAGCAGCGGTTTCTTGTTCTTGATGCGAGCTTAGGGCAGCAAGCATCTGTGCAAGCGCGTGCTTTTGATGACGCGGTTAGGATTACAGGCATTATTATAACCAAGATGGACGGAACTGCGAAGGGTGGAGGCGCACTTTCCGCGGTATCAGAGACAGATTCCGGGGTTGTATTTATAGGCACGGGAGAAAAGGTGGATGATTTTGAGAAATTTGAGGCTGACCGGTTCATCTCCAGGTTGCTCGGGATGGGCGACATAAAGTCTTTGATAGAGATGGCGGAGGAAAGTTTAGAGGAGACAGATATTGATGCAGACTTCTTGAAGGGTAAATTCACGTTAAAAGATTTTTATAAGCAGTTAGAAGCAGTAAAGAAGATGGGACCGTTCAAAAAGTTGATGCAGACGATGCCGTTTGGCGGATTTGGGATTACTGGTGAGATTGAAGATAGTATATACCGGATTGGAGAGGATAAATTGGGTAAGTTTAAGGTGATGATGGATTCGATGACTGAAGAGGAGCTGAACGATCCAAAGATAATAGACGGTTCACGGTTACGACGGGTGGCACGGGGGTCGGGTACCGCATCTGCGGATGTTAGCGAACTCTTAAAATATCACCGGTTGATGCAAAAGGTAATGAAACAGTTGACTACCGGTCGCGGCGGTACAATACCGATGATGAAAGGGGTCTCAATCGATAAATTGATAAAGAAACTGAAGAGATAGTGATACTCGCGATTACAGGAACACCAGGTACGGGAAAGAGCAGCCTGTGCAAAGCGTATGGACGAGAACGAGGAGAAGGACAAGGACAAGGACAAAGAGAGGGATCAGGGCTTAAAATCGATTGCCTGGATCTGAATGCCGTAATAGCAGAAAAAGGGTTTCATACTGGTGTAGATACTGAGAGCTGGAGTTTGATCGCAGATATCGATAGGCTCGAAGAATACGTGAGGCATAAGGAACAAGAAGAAAAAGAGAAGAGCGATCTCGATCCGGTCTTAGTGATCGAGGGCCACTTAGCCCATCTCCTGAATCCGGATGTTGTAATCGTGCTGCGTACAGACCCTTCTCTGCTTATCGAGCGGCTCAAGCAAAAAGCGTTTCCATTGCGGAAGATAAGAGAGAACGTGGACGCGGAGATACTGGACGTTATATTGATAGAAGCGGTAGAGCTCTGCAAGATCGTTTACGAGATAGATACAAGCAGAAAGCGGGTAGAAGAAGTATCTGCTCTGGTACGAGCGATTATCGACGTAGAAAGAGAGAGAGGTGAAGATGGAAATGAGAGAAGGGCGGCGCTCAGACATAAGTATAAGCCCGGGTCTATCGACTGGACAAGACAGGACAATACAGGGAATGAGTAAAAAAGATGTGATTGGCTTAGGTGCCTTGAATTGCGATCACTTATATGCTGTGGAGCGAATAGCGCGCGGTGGAGAGGAAGTAGGAGTAATAGACATAAAGAAGAAAGCACCGGGCGGATCGGCGGCAAATACAATCGTTGCGCTCGCACGGTTGGGTGCTGAGGTCGGTTTCGTTGGAATACTGGGAACCGACAGAGAGGGTGATCTGATTCTGGACGAATTCCGAAAAGAAGGCGTAGAGACGCGGATACGAAGAGAAGAAGGGTACACAGGTGCTGTAACAGGATTTGTGGATGCGGAAGGAGAACGAGCTCTGTATATCTATCCAGGCGTGAATGAGCAGCTCTGCTTAGAAGAGATTGATATTGAATACGTAAATACTGCGCGGTTTCTTCATATAAGCGCATTCGTAAATGAGGCGCAATTAGATATGCAGCGTGAAGTAGCGAAACAGGTGAAATCAGAACTCAGTTTTAGCCCTGGTATGCTCTGCTATAAATACGTGCTTGAGGATCTGATTGAGATCATAGAGCAGAGTAAGATAATTTTTCTCAGCTGTAGCGAGCTGGTATCATTAGTAAATGAGACTGACTACGAGGAAGGTTCTAAGATACTTTTAAATATAGGTGCAGATATCGTCTGCGTGACGCTTGGCAGGCACGGCTGTTATGTTATCAATAACACCGGTAGAGCGTACACAATCGCTCCTCATCAGAATCAGAATCATAAT
Source organism: Candidatus Methanophagales archaeon (assembly GCA_014061035.1). Lineage (GTDB taxonomy): Archaea > Halobacteriota > Syntropharchaeia > Alkanophagales > Methanospirareceae > JACGMN01. The sequence goes on from JACGMN010000026.1 coordinate 6,810, forward strand.
CAGAATCATAATCAGACCGGTGTGGTGGATACAACAGGAGCAGGAGATGCGTTTGCGGCTGGATTCTTGTACGGGCTGCTCCACGAGAGAGGCATAGATGAATGCGGTAAGCTCGGCAATCGCGTAGCTTCATTCTGCATCCAGGAATATGGTGCCAGGAAAGGGCTGCCTTTCAGAGACGATCTTGTTTGATCTTCTTTCTCTGGTCATTCCTTCTCTTAGTCCATGCAGCATGATTTTTTATTTTCCGTTTTTTATAAAGCACCCCATTATGTCTCCACTGTTATCGAAGACATAAATATCAGCATCAGTTTTCTGCGATAAATCTTCTGCAAGAGTCTCGAAGAACGTCTTCAGGCGCTTATAATCGGTTTTCTTCAGTCGTTCAACGAGTTCGCTGACACTACTGAACTCAAAATCGAAATGTTCACGTGCATCAATCTCCAACATATCGCAAATCTTCGCAGGCATCGTGAATATCACCTTCTTCTTCGCTTCTGACTTCTCTGTCGCATAGCACACGAAATTACCAGCAACGACTATTTTATCCTCGGGGAAATTCAGCTTTTCTACTGCCATTCTCTTGCTCTTCTCCCCAGTGCTGACTCCTAAGATATCCTTTTTATCTGCTACGAGGAAGTTTATAACGTGCTTGTAACCACCATCGGTATAAGGTTCAATGAATCCGGTAGCACCGAAGATAGCTATTCCTCCTTCTATTCCCAGCTCTGGAAGAACGGTGTTTTTCGCTATTTCCTCTCCGTCAGGCGCGAAAATCTCTATTTCTACACCCCCGGACAGCACTTCCTTCACGTTCGATTCTATATTCGTTAAAATGTGCGGGTATATGTCTGGCGCACCAACTTTACCAAGACCAGGTTTTTTTATTATTCCTATGCCCTTCCCTGCTCTTATGGAGAAAACCGGAAATCGTCTCGCCTTTGCACAGATTAGCATTCCGTTGAACGTGTCGCCTTTGTAATCGCCGGAATCTACTCGAACACAAGCCACGCAATCATCATCATCATTTTCGACTTCCATTTCGGCTTTTATGCCAATCGGGGTTGTAATCTCTACTTTTTTCACTTCTTTTCCTGCAAGTAGAAGTGCAGCAGCTTTTGAAGCCGCAGCAGCGCAAGTTCCTGTTGTATATCCGCGTTTGAGGATTTTTCCTTCTTCGAGCAGGACCACTCTTCCACTTTTTATCTGTTCTACCAGTGCGTCATAACTGATACCCTTTATCTTCGCTGCTGTTTTTATTAGCTCTTCATGGTATTCTTTTCCTGATATTGGGTCAATCATTTGTCATCTCCTTCTTCCATAATCCTTTGTAATTTTAAACAAACAAAATAGCACTCGTTGGTAAAGCTATGCACTCAGTTTTCCTATTTTGTCCGCTGTTTCTGTTTTTATCATTGCCATACTACATACAATTTTCGGGATATCATAAGGAGATAACTCCTTCTCTTCTTGTTCTTTTACTCGATGCAATCCGTATTGGAAATAGATTTCCTTCAATCT
>JACGMN010000036.1 GCA_014061035.1 Candidatus Methanophagales archaeon
CAGCGGTTTTATGGAGAATCCAAAGGAGTGGAAGAGGAGATTGGGCGAACTGGAGCCAATTCGTAATGCAATAATGCACTGTAGAGGGCAATATCTCTCGGAAGAACGAATCTCACTATTGAAAGAAAGCTGCATTGAACTACAAAAAATAATAGAGAAAGCAAGGAAAGAAACACCGTAACTACTCAGGTTGCCAGGTTCACGGTTCACGGTTCACGGTTCACGGTTCACGGTTGTCAAGCTTGCGCTCTTCATATTTCTTGAGATATATCTTTGAACCGTTTAATTCTCACCGGTCTAACCGTGAACCGTGAACCCCGGAACTTTGAACCTGAGTAGTTACTAATTTTTTTGTCATAAACGGTCCTTCTCGCTGATAGCCGAACCGTCTATAATATTCTCGCACGCCTATCCCGCTCATCACTGCTATCTTCCTGTAACCATTATCAACCGCTATCTCCTCTGCTTCACTCAGCAACCGTGCTCCATAGCCGCGATGCTGCCAGCTATGCGCCTTTCTTTCGCCTAAGCTGACCAGTTCGCTGTACACGTGCAGGTCTCGAACCAGGGCAGTCTCTGTACCAGTACCAGTACCTGTGCCTGTGCCTGTTTCAGTATCAAAACGAATCAGCTCTTCCCGGTGTGGCTCAGAGGGAAACCTCAGCCGCAGAAGTGCTATTAAAATATCGTTCTCAACATCTTCGTAACTGAGGAAATATTCTGTTCCCTTACACGCATCGTAGCTCTCTGATGAGAATTTTATCTCCTCTTCGTTGACAACTCGACCTACCAAACGAGAAAGACCTGCCTCTCTGCTCCGTATACACCGGCATCTGTAACCATTCTCATGCAGGTTCGCTTCCACTATTTGCCGTAGGTTGCTCTTCTTTACGCCCGCTTCTATGTACTGTGCCGGGATATCGCGCTGTATTCTCTGTATCCTCACCCATTTCGGGGTTATTCTCTCAGCATAACTGATTATCTCAATCACTTCATCCTCACAGATCGGTTCAAACTCGCCCTGTTTCCACATCTCATACAGCTCTGTACCCCTGACTACCAGCGTTGGATATATCTTCAAATAGTCGGGCTTGAAGTCTGAATTGTAGAATATCTCCTCGAACATCCGCTTATCTCCCTCCAGAGTCGCGCCCGGCAAGCCAAGCATCACATGAAAGCCCACTTTTAACCCGCTATCCCGTGCTCTTCTGTTTGCTCTTATCGTATCTTCTACCGAATGCCCTCTCTGCATTCTCTCTAAGATCGCGTTACTTACATGCTGCAGACCTAATTCGACTTTTGTGGCGCCCATCTCCAGCATCTGATTTATCTCGCTTTCATTTGCATAGTCGGGTCTCGTCTCAAACGTTATACCGGTATTTCGTATCTTTAACCCTCTCTCTTCTCCAAACTCGTTCAACGCTGCCAGACACCGGTTCACAAACCACCGCTGGTAATCTACTGGTCTCGCGGTGAGCGTGCCACCCATCAGTATCAGCTCAACCTTCTCTAAATCGTGTCCTATCTCTTCTATCTGATGTAACCTCGCCTTTACCTGCTCGTATGGCTCGAAACCATGTTGAGCGCCCCTACTGGCAGCAGGTTCCTTCCCTATATAACTCTGCGGCGACTCGAATTCGGAGGCAGGACCTCCCGGGCACGTTATGCACTTCCCGTGCGGGCAGGGATATGGCGAAGTCATCACAGCGACCGGGAGAACGCCTGAAGCAGTCCGCATTCTCTTTCGCTTCAGTCGCTCTTTCAATTCATCAGGGTTTAAATCAGGAATTGGAACCTGAATCAGACTTAGACCAAATTTTAGCACGTCTGAGTTCCGCGGAATGCTGCACAAGCTGTATTTCCCGCTTATTTCTTTTTTTAACCGATTTATGGTGACTGCGTCACTCAGGTCTCTCTCCACTATGATCGCCGCTATCTCCTTACATGCGAGAACGTAGTTATTCGTATCTGCTGTCATTGTCTTATAAATTACTTTTCACAAAATTAAATGTGTTTCGTAACTACTCAGGTTCAAAGTTCCGGGGAATGCAGCTCTCTTTCAATAGTGAGATTCGTTCTTCCGAGAGATATTGCCCTCTACAGTGCATTATTGCATTACGAATTGGCTCCAGTTCGCCCAATCTCCTCTTCCACTCCTTTGGATTCTCCATAAAACCGCTGAAAATTCCCCTATTTGTCCTTGTCTCGATAATTGTACCATAATCATAAAAGTCAATAAAATACAATTCCGCCAGTCTTCTTTCTTCTTTTAACCGTGTTTCTTGCACTCTTTCGCCATATTTCTTCCTCACGTCTCCCGGAACGCCTTCCCACCACCACTCTGGTCCGTAAGCATCCATTAAAACTCCCTGAATCAGTTCTCTAACTGTATTTTCAAACCATTCTATCAATACGTGATTTAACAACACCGGGTTATCTACCATATTTATATATCTACCATATTTATAACTTCATCTAACTCTATCGGGAATGAAATGTCAGATTCAATCTTGTCAATTTCAGTCAAATAATATTTTGCCGATTCACTATCCGGCTTTTTCTATAGTACTTCCTCAAATTCTGCTTTCGCTTCAGAATATCGCCCTCCCAGATAGAACACTTCACCTAAATAGTAGTGCGGAGCCCATAGCTTGTGGTTCAGTTCGATTGCTTTTCTAAGCTTTGTTTCAATTTCTCTCACATGCTCTGTAGAATGGTCATGCTTCCATCTGAAAAACAGTTCCTTACCGGTCTCATAATAATCCATTGCATCTTTCTCTTCATCTCCTTCTCCGCCTACATCTCCAGTGCCGTTCATTTTCCCTCCAAGCCGAAAATCTTTCGGTCCACGCTTGCTCGTCTCTTCGTCCCTTTATCCATACAAATAAAGACGCCGATACGGTCTAGATATTCTGCCGAAAAGCCGTTACCGTGAATCAATAACTCTACCAGATCTTCTACCTCGTCTATATCGGTACTGATAAAGAACGAATCATGGACCGCAAGGTTCAAATTCCTCTTCTTTGCAGTCTCTATATGCTTTAAATAGCTCATACCGTAGTAAGAGACTGAGAAAGTCCGCGGTCTCCGTAAGAACAAAGCATTTGTACCTCCGTTTCTTCCAGGTACTATCACCACGTCCACATCTTTGTCCCTGTCCTCTTCATGCGCAATGATCTCATTTATGCTTCTGGGAGTAGTAAGGGGAATATCTGCCATTAGTATTAGCAAGCGCTCTCTCTCCTTTATTATCGCTTCGTTCAGAACTTCGTTCAGTCCTCTCTTATCAACGGTAACATCTACCGCTAAATCCAACTTCAAGTCCAGCACAGACAAACTATTCAACTCTTCTTCTGATTCTACTCCTGCTTCTACTCCTTTTATTCTTTCCTTCTTTAAACTTGAACCAGTTGAAATTACCTCTACTTCCTCTATTTTTGATTCAGAGACTGCAATTAAAACGTCCTTCAGCATGTTTATAGCGAGTTCTTCTCTCTCGTCTTCGTTTAAAAAACCTATTAATCTCGATTTTGCGCCTTCCTTCTTAAAAGGTATAATTGCTTTCACGTCACGTTATCTCAATTCATTTCGTTCAGTTCATCAAGCAGACTATTACACTTTTTACGCATTATCCTTGCCGCCTCTTCTATTATCATATCGACAGGTAATGCGCCATCACTCTCAACAGTAAAGAGGAAATCGGTCTTATTTTTACGCGGCGCTCCGTCACCGCCTTCATCTTCATCTGGCATATCTATATCTCTGTAACTGCAGACTGTAACCGGCTGCCATTTCGCATGGTCTCTCCCTCTGCCCAGCTTTGCTATCGCTTCGAGTACAATCCTCTGCCGCGTAACTGATCTTCTGCCACCAACTTCTCTCTCCGTTGAGATCAACTTAACAATAGGTATATTTTCAAACGCTACCGCCACCGATGGATCAGACGAGATAAGTTCTTTAGAATAAACCAGCGTATATCCCTCCCTTTCAGGGCTTATCGCCTTTAACGTCATCAAAATCTGGTCATCATGACCATAATAATTATAATTATAATTCTCTGTCTTTCTCTCTATCTTTAATGGCAATAATGCTAAACGCAACGCTAATTGCTCGTCGTATAATAACGATGTATTCTCGTGGATATTCACTTCGTCAATTGCAAGCTTCGGGACGTCGGCAATCATCGTTCTTCTCAATGCGTTTACAAAACGCTGTTTCGCACCAGCGATCACGAATTTAACGCTGTTTTCCCTACGTTCCAATATTTTTATATCCATTTTACTACTAAACTCTTCTTCCCCTCTTACCACCGGGACGTTTTGTTCCATCATGTGGTATCGGCGTAACGTCCTCTATCTTTCCTATTCGCAGACCAGCGCGAGCAAAAGCTCGTATCGCAGCCTGTGCACCGGGAGCAGTTGACCGCGATTTGCGCCCTGCCGCCGCTTTTACTTTTACACGCAGCCCAGTTATCCCTCGCTCTCTAAGTCTATCTACAAGTTGAGCTGCCATCTGCATCGCGGTATAAGGCGAACTCTCATCACGATCTGCTTTTGCCACCATCCCGCCTGAAGCCCTTGCAATCGTCTCCGCACCAGTTATATCGGTAATAGTAATAATAGTGTTATTAAACGAAGAAAATATATGCGCTATCGCCCATCTCTCCTCTACCATACTTACTCAGTCACCCTGCCTTCTCCTCCGTTCTCGCCGGCAATAGTAGAATTCTGCATCTGCCCATAGTATCTTATCTTCCCTTCCTCCTCCACATCTACAATATAGGAAGGAATAGTAACTCTTCTGCCAGCCACCGCAATATGCCCATGAACGATGAGTTGCCGGGCATGCTTTAAAGAGTTGGACAGCCCTTTTTTATAAACTCTTGTCTGTAACCTCCTTTCCAGGACAGCCTCTACGTTCAGCGCCAGAACATCTTCCAATGCTGCACTCGCACCAGTATCGGCACCAATACCAATACCAGCACCAGCGCCAGCGCCTGCGCCTGCGGTCTCTTTCAATATTCCACGCCTTCTTAATCCTGCGATAATAGCTTCTTTCTTCCGTAATATATGCTCAGAAGGCGTCAACCCTGCCATCTCCGCTAACATCGTCCGTATTTCCCGCCGGTATCTTTTTATGACTCCTGCGGCCTTCCAGATTTCTCTCCTGCTCTTTAACCCGTACATCTCAGCTAACTCTTTCTCCTCCTTTATCCTCGTCGCATCCCAGGGCCTTCGCGGCTTTTCGTATCGCTTCTTCCTTCTCTTTGGATGTCCCATTTTGTCTTATCTACACTCTCCTCCTCTACCTATTCTTAGCCCCGGCTTTCGCTCCTCCTGCTAACAGTTTCTTTCTCATTACGCCGACTACCAATCCCCGTCGTCCAGTCGATTTCGTTCGTTGACCTCGCACTTTCAATCCCCTTTCATGCCTTATACCACGATAAGACCGTATTTTACGTAATAAATTTATGTCTTCTTGTAACTGGAGCATGAGATCCGCTCCAAGGATATGCTTGTCAGCACCCGTAAGTAAATCCTTCCTTCGGTTCAGCATCCAGAGCGGCAACCGTTTCTCTGCAGCGTTGATAGCGCTCTTTAACTTCTCTATTTTATTGTCTGTAAGGTCACCCATCCTCATCCCAGGGTCTATCCCCGTGGAAGCAACAATTACCTCCGCTACTCTTCTACCTATTCCTCTTATCCCGCATAATGAATAGACTACGCCCCTTTTACCATCTAAGTCAGTATCCAGTATCCTGACGAGATGCTTGAATTCCTCTTTTTCTTCTCTCTCTTCTTCCATTCTCATCTTCTTTTCTTCATTCATTCATTGATTCTGATTCATTGATCTATTTCAGAAATGCTTCGCCGAGGAAGGGATTTGAACCCTTGAGTTCCTTTCGAAACACAGGCTGTCCAGTCTTTCGAGCTCCAGGCCTGCGCCTTACCGCTCAGCCACCTCGGCTTTAGCTCTACTCTTCCACCCTTTCGGATATGTCCCGGGCTTCATTATTACTTTCTCTGTCTTTACACATATACCTTTTTCCGCTATGCTCATATCTTTCGAGTTCAGCATTGCTTTGCCTTTGCTCACTGCTTCACCTTTCAATGTATATACTATTAAAGGATCACCTATATTTATTCCTTCTTCGATTCTCGAAATGCCTGGCGCACCGAGGTCCGCACCATGACATATAGCGTCAACTGCACTATCCTTTATTATTATACCTGATAAGTGCCCTAACGCGTATTCTATTGGCATGATAAGTTCTCGCAGAAGGCTCTCGTCTCCATCTCCGTTTCCGTCTCCGTCTTCACCCGCAAATAAAACATACGCATCTTTCAAGTCTTGCAGCGTCGTAAGATTGTCTTCATCGAATGGGAATGATACTGTTCTTCGCAACTGCGACATGTGCGCGCCTACCCCTAATGCGAGCCCGATGTGATGACAGAGCATTCTTATGTACGTCCCAGCTTCACAGCCAACTTTCATCAAGACCTCTTTACCCGCTATCTCTTTTATATCGATATAATGCACTGTTCTTCTCCTTATCTGCCTCTTAACTGCAGACTTCAACGGTGGTCTTTGATATATCTCGCCAACAAATCTCTCGCAGACACTACTTAGTTTCTCTTCCTTGACCTCTCTGTGTAGTCTCATCACGCAGACGTATTCCTTATCGGAGACAAAAGTATTTGCCAGCTTTGTTGCCGTGCCGAGTAAAACAGGCAGTACTCCCGTGACCGCGGGATCGAGTGTTCCTGTATGCGCTGCTTTTTTTATCTTCAATATATCTTTTACCCACGAAGCAATCTCGTGCGATGTCGGTCCCTCGGGCTTATCTATATTCACTATCCCATGCTCGATATACTCTGTTATTGAGCGAGCTTCTGGCGCAGCGCCATAACGCGGGTCAGTAGCAGCGCGAACTTTTTCCAGTTTGCATCTTTCTAATGGCTTATTGATCTCGATCATAATTGATATATATCTGGTCGTACCCCTCCTTTATTGACTTGAAAGAAAAGCTATAACAGATTAAGCTGCGCAAACCTTATAAATTAAAAAATATACAATGGAATGTAGCAATGCTTGCAGATTCAAGGGAAGGGCTCGTGGTCTAGTTGGAATGACGTCGCCTTGACATGGCGGAGGTCATGCGTTCGAATCGCATCGGGCCCATTATCCATTCTTTGGGGTTCAAGCTTCAAGGTTCATGGTTTGGGGTTGTTCGCATTATCTTCATACTGCTGGCTTATGTTCTTCGTTTTCTAACCTTGAACCGTGAACCGTGAACCGTGAACCCTGAACCCTGAACCCCGAACCTTGAACTTTATTCTTACTTTCTTTACATCAGGCAAGGTCTTTTCAGTTATAGCGATACCATTGAGTCGCATTACACGCCTGAAACTATCGTAATCGCGACTTGAAAGGATGCTAATCGCTCTTCCTTCTTTTCCCGCTCGCGCTGTTCGTCCTATCCGGTGGATGTAGTCCTTGCTGTCACGCGGGATGTCATAATTGTAAATCTGCGTGACGCTGGGGATGTCAAGTCCTCTCGCCGCGACATCGGTGCAAACAAGAACACGGACGTCCTCTGCATGAAATTGCTTCATTACCCGATTTCGCCTTTCCTGAGTAAGCCCGCCATGAATAGCCATCGCATTTATTCCAACTGCTTTCAGGTTGTTTCCCAGAAAATCTGTATTCTTTCGTGTATTGCAGAATA
>JACGMN010000038.1 GCA_014061035.1 Candidatus Methanophagales archaeon
GATACCACCAAAAGCTGGTGAAGAGTTACAGAACATTATACATTTAGACGGCTTGCGTGTGAATATAGCAGCTGAAGACGTAGAGAGGATGAAGAAGATAGAGATAGGGAAGAAAAAACTATCTGAGATTTGTGACGTGAAGAAATCTATGTTCAAAGGCTATCTGTTGAAGGTCCGGACCGAAGCAGTTACGGGTAGTGTTTATTAAGTACAATATCAAGTAACCGTATCCTCCAACCGGTTCAGTCGAATAGCTTTCCTGATCTCCATAGCTATCCGTTTACCGACAGAGAGCGACTCGCCGTAATAATATCCGGAATAAGGCGTAAACATTGTTCCTGGTGAGCCCTGCACTCGCATTGAGATGTCAAAGACTATCGCTTTTTCTTCTGGAGGACCGGGAATGAGAACAGACTGTAAAGCAAATGGACCAACAATCCCCGGCGGATAGACCTCAGAAGCAACACTGACAAATCGCTCACCTAAACTAAATATCTGCTCCAGGAGTGACTCTTTCACCGTGCATGAGATATGCCCGGCTTCGATAGTTTTGATATCGATATATTTCATGACTTCTAACTGCTGCGATGCCGGAAGACGGAGAAGTCCGTCCAGATTGGTCTGCCTCCGGGTATCAATCCCCAGTAGTTCCAATCTCTGGTCCAGAACAGAGTAAAAATAATTGAAATTGAACTGCGTACCGATAACGAATTCCTCGATGACTGCTTTCTTCAATCCTTCTTCTGTTATCTTTCCATCACGCAACATCTGCTCTGAAATTCTGTAGAACTCGTCAGGAGAAGAGGCAAAGAAGAATGCACGTTCGTATCTCCGCTGCGCTTCCGGCGCTTTAACCAGAACCAGGCGGTCTATCTCCTCAGGTTTGTTATATGTACCGGGATATGGAATTCCTCCCTTTTCCATCAGATAATACTGGTTCTTCTCTGCATCTCGTTCCTCGGCACGGAGCATGCTTCTCGACCCAAACAGTGGTATAAGAAATTCGTTCTCGATACGGTCGAAGCCGACGTATACCTCAAAGGAGCGGTGCGGGATGAAGATAACATTCTGCTCACGCATCTGCCGCTGCACTTTTTCTTCTGTTATATCCACGAATTTATCCAGAATTATAGTCCTATCCACAACCCCTGTAGAACTCTCTGCCCGGTAGTAGTAGTAGTGATCATAAATTTTTTCTCTACCTTTCTGGCAGACTACCAGCGTTTTAAAGCCCATCTCCTTCGCTCCACGACATATATCGAGTGCGGAATGCGAACCCAGAACGCCTATTACCAGCTCCTTCTCCTTCTGATTGTATTTATATCCTTCTAAAATTTCCGATATTTCTGCTTCTGTGATCATCTTATCTTATCTTCTTAAAGCAAGACCAAATTGCCCCTATACACTATCTCACTGTGATCCTTACGGTGTAAAATCTCTTCGATCTCTCGAGATTGCCGCCCTTTTAGCTTCTCTATATCACTGCTCGAATAATTTGAGAGTCCACGTGCAAATTCTACACCGCAGGTATCGACGATGCTTACCGTGTCACCGCTTCGGAACTCATCTACAACGCTGACGATTCCGGGAGGAAGCAAACTCCCGCTATTTTTGATTAGTGCCGTTTTTGCACCTTCATCTACTTCAATCCTGCCCTTTGGCGAGGATGCAAAGAGGATCCATTGCCCTTTACTTCTCATCTTTCGCATTATCTTTGGCTTGAAAAGAGTGCCGAGACGTTCACCATCTATTATTCGCGCAATGATACGTTCTTCGCTACTGTTTGCGATGATCAGCGGAATGCCAGCTTTCATAGTGACCTTTGCAGCCTGGATTTTCGTCTTCATACCGCCTACACCTGCACCTGCACCAGCGGACCCCGTTCTTTCTGCAATATGCTCGATCTCAGGAGTTATCTCATCGACAACAGGGATGAGTTCTGCTCTCTTACTTCGTCTGGGATCGTACGTGAAGAGGCCATCGGTGTTAGTAAGTATAATAAGCAGGTCTGCATCGAGATTGCACGCTACCAGTGCTGATAAATTATCGTTATCTCCCAATTTTATCTCATCTACAGCTATCGTGTCGTTCTCGTTGATTACCGGGATTATGCCGGACTTGAGTAAAGTAACAAGAGTATTCCTCAGGTTGAGGTACCACTGTCGGTTAAAGAAAGCAGAATGTGTTAATAGTACCTGAGCGATGATCTGGTTATAAGCGGAGAAATATTTGTCGTATGTGCTCATCAAAATGCTCTGACCGACAGCAGCCGTGGCTTGTAATACCTTAATATCCCGTGGTCTTTGCTTCAAGCCGAGTTTACCGATACCCGCACCGATGGCACCCGAGGATACTAAAATAACTTCTTTACCATAATCACGATTTCTCAATTCGACTATCTCTTGAACAAGTTTTTCAACCTTTCGAGGCTCAAGCCGGTAGTGCTCATCGGTCAAACTGCTAGATCCAACTTTTACTACGATTCTCTTCGCTTCTGCTAATTCTGCTAAGTCCATAATTGTCCATAATTTATTGTTTGTAGAACTATAAATGTATCTGCCAAATATATAAAGTAAAGATGTGAAATGGGATGTGAAATGGCTGAATAGAATCTTTGGTAAGGAAGAAGAAGTGGAAATACCGGCAACTGTCGCCTTCGATGAGATAGATACGTGGTTAAAAGAGGTAGCAGAATCGCTCTTTCGTAGTTTGCATACAAGTGTCGGTCAGTTGTATGAGGAGATAAGCGAGATAAGCAAACAACTATTGTTAAATATTGCTACGCTTCAGACTGCCGAATCGAGTGAGGATGTCCCTGACCGTATCGTAAAGATAGGATTATTAAGCCGCGATAGAATGGTGAACCATCTCTATTCGGTCGTAGAAAAACTTGAAGTCCCAACGCAGACCGATTATAAGACCGTCTTATTTTTTTATAGGACAGCAATGTCCCACCTCGAATTTCCGCTCGGCAAATCAGAGAAGAGCATCTATGCTGTCCGGTCCCTTTTTCCTGCTGAGATTAAAGCCATCATCGCAGAGCTCAATAGATTAAAAGCCTGTCTTAACCGGCTTATCACACCATTGAAGGGACAAGAAGGCAAGATTGAGAAATTAGAGCGAGTGCCGAGGCTCATACAGGATATAAAGGAGTTATGGTCGGAGATAAAGAAGGAAAAAAAGTATGTTCGCGATCAGGAGGAAGAGTTGTATATACTCGAAGAGCGAATAGATCGAGAAATAGAGAGATTGAGATCGATTGATGAATCGGAAGAATGGCAGCGGTTCAAAGCGTTTGAAACAGAATTATCGGTACTAAAAAGAGATTTAAACGCGCTCGAATCAGATGTTCATAGACTGTTCTCTCCTCTTAACAAAGCGCTCACTCTCTTGAAGAAGCAGGATGAGACCGGGAGGCATAAACTTATGCCTAACGATAGAATAGCGATCGCGTCAATCCTTTCATCGCCGGTTCACGCTCTCAATGAGGACATCACCGGATATCTACGTACTATAAAAGCAGTTATAGAAGCAAACCCCGCTATTCTTAAAGATCGAAAGCGAGAGACGGCACTGAAATGGCTGGATCATCTGTTAAATCTCGGGCTGTCATCGATACGAGAGAAATGCAGAGAGCTGCATGTACAAATTGAAGAGATCAACGGTGAGCTTTCTGGTCTGACGGTACTCAAAGATAAGGAAGAGATAGAACGGAGACTTCTTTCAGCTCAGAGGCAACAGGTTCAATTGCAGGAAAGAATAGCCAGATCAAAAAGACATATTGTTTCGATAGAAGGGCAACTGAGAGAGAACGAACAGGTATTGTCCGCTGCGTTGGAAGAACTTACCGGTAAAGAAATTGAGGTGAGGTTCAAATGAAAAAAGAGTATAGCAAAAGAGGAAGACAAGAGCATGACCGAGGAAACAGAGATGGAGATGGAGATGGAGATGGAGATGGTACTGCATTCGAGACCGAGTGCGATCGTAGCTGCACTCTATACGCTCCGCGATTTAGACGTTGACGCCGCGGTTCTGCATGGTCCCGCGGGATGTAGTTTCAAGCATAGCAGACTGCTTGAAGAAGACGGAATGCGTGTCTTAACGACCGCGATGAACGAGAGCGATTTTGTCTTCGGCGGGCATGATGCGCTCGTGAAGGTGCTGAGAAGAGTGGAAGAGATGTTTCAGCCGAGGCTGATGGGCGTGGTCGGCACCTGTTCAAGTATGATAATAGGCGAAGATCTACACCAGGCAGTAGAGGAGAGCGGAGTGGGGTGTAAGGTAATAGCGGTGGACGTGCATGCAGGATACAGGGAGAACACGATTGGGGTTATCTTAACGCTGGAATCTGCTTATAAATCTGGCATAATCAGTCACGATGAGCTCGAACGGCAGAAGAGAATGCTTGAGCAGGCAACGAGGTTAGAGGTAGAAGTTGGAGCAGCCAGTAGAAGCTATATTCCACCATCTAAAGGTGATTCTAAGATAGCTGTTGCAAACAGGCTGCTTGAGCTTATTGCTGCGGGTAAAAAAGGCGTATGCGTTTTAAATGCAAAGAAAGAGACTGCATTCGTATTCGCGGACATTTTAAAGGCGGTTAATAAAGTCGCCGCTTCTTCCTCCTCCTCTTCGCAGATCATTAACATCGCTAATCTCGATAAAACAGTGGGTTTGCGGAAGATTAAAGGCTACTCAGAGAGAATTCTGGACGAATTAGCGGCAGACGGTCTCGTAATAGACCACATAGTTGGTGGTTTGGACGAATATCCGGTCGCCGGAGAGAAAGCAGCTATAGTATTCCGGGACTTTTACAGATCGTACGATTTTGCAGTCCTGCTTGGTATTCCGCACGGAGTGCCATTAGCGAAGTATGGAATAAAGACCGAGATTTTTTCTGTTACTAACGGTCCGAGAACGATAGAGCCGTTAAAATGGCTCGGCAATGACCACGTAGTCCTTGAAATCGATCTTCATCCAAGAACGATGGGTGCTACTGGCATTATTCCATCTGAATTCGGTGATACGTTGTTGAGGCTGATGTACGAGAAGACGAGAAATAAATTATAGAATAAGATGAAGTGGAAGATAGGGCAGAAGCTGAATGTAGAGGAGATAATAACACCAGAAGAATTAGAAGCGGTTTTGGCGTCAGCGTCCGGGTCTGGATCAGAAAGGCAGGGGAAGCCAAGGGCGTATGTAGGCTTTGAGCCGAGCGGTAGTGTGCACATTGGGCATTTACCTATATTAATGACTTTGAAGGAATTGCAGCATGCTGGCTTTCATATCATCGTGCTGCTCGCAGATATACATGCGTATCTCAATGAGAAAGGGTCTTTAGAAGGGATAAGAAAGACGGCAGAGTACAACAGACGGTGTTTTGCTGCATCTGGCTTGAGTGAAGAGACTGAGTACATATTCGGCTCTTCATTTCAGATGGACGAAGAATATATGCTGGATGTATTACGGCTTGCGACGATAACAACAGAGAAAAGAGCAAGAAGGAGCATGGATGAGGTCTCACGCGTGACAGAAGACCGGAAGGTCTCTCAAGCGATCTATCCACTGATGCAAGCGATAGATATGGCGTTCCTCGATATAGACGTCGCAGTAGGCGGTATAGACCAGCGGAAGATACACATGCTTGCACGTGATAACCTCCCGAAACTTGGGTTTGAACCTGTTATTTGTATCCATACTCCGCTATTGATCGGTTTAGATGGCGATAAGATGTCCTCATCGAGCGGGAATTATATTGCGGTCGATGAGTCGGCGGCTAGCGTAGAGAAGAAACTAATGAGTGCTTTCTGTCCACCAGGAATCGCTGCGGGCAATCCGGTATTGCAGATATATAAACATACGATATTTCCATCTCTTGCTCCTGGAGATAATGATGAAGAAGCGCCGGTAACGGTGACGGTAACGATAGAGAGGAGTGATAAATACGGCGGGGAAATCTGCTATGATAATTATGAGAAGCTCGAAGACGAGTATGTACAGGGTAAGTTACACCCTTCAGATCTGAAGGTAAATGCTGTAAAATATCTGAATAGGGTGCTGGAGCCTATCAGGAAGGGATTGGTGGGTTAACTGTAACTATTCGGGGTCAGGGTTCAGGGGTCAGGGTTCACGGTTCATAGATCATGAATCCAGTATAAGTTTTGATATTTGGATTCCGAATTTTGTATTTGTATAGGTACGATGAAGATACAGGATACAAGATAGATGATAGATCTCAAAAGTCAGAGAACAGAAGTCAGAATTTTGTCTTCTATTCTCTGATTTCTGGGGGAATCGGGCATAAATCATGATCCTGCATCCGGCATCCTGCATCCCAACAGCTATACAAATACAGGATTTTTATATGTCTAACCGTGAACCGTGAACCGTGAACCCTGAACCCTGAACCGTGAAAACACTTAAAAAGAAATATAAGGTAGATGATATTATCATTGATTGCTTTTTGAAGTCGAGAAGCAGTAGGCAAGGTAAAAAATGAAAGAAGGAATAGTAATAAATGAAGATTCAACTGCGGAAGAACTCGCGCCGATCGCAAAAGCAGTGAACGATCTGCTTGTAATCCCGGTAACGATGCGAAGCAAGAATAAGCGAGGCATTCGAGTGGAAAAAGGTGTGGTGATAGATTTTGAATACTCTGGTCCCGTATTAGAACGAGTGCTTGAAGAGAATCGCGTGATACGGACAACGCCACTCACAGGGCGGTATGCGCGTATACCGGTTGTTGTTGTTCCGATCCGAGACGGTAAAGGAGAAGCTGTAGCGGCTTTAGGCATTGTGGATATAGTAGGAACCGTAGACTTAGGAGCGGTATTTGCAGACTTCCCACGTGTTCTCGAACAGATCAAGTCCCATCCGAGGTATCCGGTTCCAGTAGAAGATTTAGATTAGCGGTAACTATCCAGGTTCGGGGTTCACGGTTCACGGTTCACGGTTCACGGTTCACGGTTCAGGATTCATAGATCCAGTATAAGGTTTGATATCGGGATTTTGGATTTTGAAATTGGTTAGTGTTTAGAAATTAGGGTTTAGGATTTTTATATGTCTAACCGTGAACCGTGAACCGTGAACCCTGAACCGTGAACCCCTGACCCCTTAACCCCCTGATCACCGGTTTAACTTCGCCTCAAGCATACTACGAACTTCTTTTGGTTCTGCTCTTCCTCTAGTCTGCTTCATCGCCTGTCCGACGAGGAAATTCAGTGCTTCCTTCTTTCCCGCACGGTAATCCTTAACTGCGCTTTCATTCATATTTATAACAGTATCTATTGCCGTATCCATCGCGTCTGACCCGATACTTGCCAGCCCTTTTCGCGTTAATATCTCCTCAGGCGTACCGGCATCGCTATCATCGAGCATCTCACGTAATATCTCTGTCACCCCTCGTTCTGTAATCACGCCCTCTATCAAATGTCTCAAAATAGTGTCGAACTCATCTGGTGAGATTCTTCCTGACGCTTCTTGCATCGAGATAGAGCGATAGTTCAACTCGCCTTTCAAGACGCCCGCAATCCAGACAGCACTCAACCTCGGTTCGATCCTTGACGCCACCGCTTCAAAAAAATCTGCTGTATCGATATCGGAAGTGAGCGAATTCGCATGCTCTTTTGTTATCGAATACTGCTTGATGAA